>JAACEL010000462.1 GCA_011682535.1 Nitrospiraceae bacterium
CGCCCCGCGAACTATACGACCTCAATGCCGATCCCGGCGAGTTCAAGAACATCGCAGAGGACGAGCCCGAACGCGCACAAGCGATGGAGGCCCAGTTGGAAGAGTGGATCGCCGGCATGATGGACCGCAACGGTCTGACGGAAGATCCCCTGACGGCCCACGGCCTCACCCTCGGCCGGCAGTGGAAAGAGCCCTCCGACTCGCGCCACTGAACCGCGGCTTCACGACGCCTTCCCGATGAGGTCGCTCAACTCGTCCTGAATCGTGGCGAGCACTTCCTTGCGCAGATCCTCGGGAATCTTGTAGTGCTGCGTCTGCTCCAACAAGTCGATCACCCGCGATGACACCTGGTATGCAAAATCCTGTACCTTCACGAGAGCCCCTTTCCGCCCATTCCTTCGGTGAAAAAAGAACCACGCCCGACTGAAGCCGGACGCGGAAAGAATACTCAATGAGGGATTGGGGTTACAAATCAGCCTTTGCACGCAGGGCGTCGGCTTGATCCGTCTCTTCCCAACGGAAGCCCTGGTCTTCACGTCCGAAATGACCGTAGTTGGTCGTCTTGCGGAAAATGGGCTTGCGCAGGTCGAGGGTTTCAAGAATGCTGGCGGGACGGCAATCGAAGTGATCCATCACGATGCCGCCGAGCTTGACGTCGTCGATCTTGCCGGTGCCGAAGGTGGTAACGTTGATCGAAACCGGAGCCGCAACGCCGATCGCGTAGGCCAACTGGACTTCGCAACGCTCGGCGATGCCGGCCGCCACAAGATTCTTGGCGATGTAACGCGCCATGTAGGTCGCCGAACGGTCGACCTTCGACGGATCCTTGCCGCTGAACGCGCCGCCACCATGACGGCCCATACCGCCATAGCTGTCGACGATGATCTTGCGCCCGGTCAGACCCGAATCGCCCACCGGGCCACCCACGACGAAACGCCCCGTCGGGTTGACGTGGTAGGTGATCCCGCCGTTCATGTAGTTCTCAGGCAGAACCGGACGGCAGACCTGTTCGATGACCGCCTCCCGAATCTCTTCCTGCGACACGCTGGCCGAGTGCTGGTTCGAGATGACGATCGTGTCGATCCGGACCGGTTTGTTGTCGACGTATTCAACCGTGACCTGCGTCTTGCCGTCCGGAAGCAGCCAAGGAAGCACCCCTCCCTTGCGCAATTTTGACAGTTGCAGCCCCAGCTTATGCGCCAACGAAATCGGCAACGGCATCAGTTCGGGCGTCTCATCGCAGGCGTAGCCGAACATCATGCCCTGGTCGCCCGCGCCCTGTTCGCGCGAATCCGTAGCCGTCACACCCATCGAGATGTCCGGCGACTGCTTGTCAAGCGACACCAAAACCGCGCACGTTGCCCCGTCGTAACCCGACTCGCCGCCATTGTACCCTATGTCGAGAATCGCTTCGCGCGCAACGGCGGGGATGTCGACGACGGACTTGGACGTGATCTCGCCCGCGACCACGCACATGCCCGTGTTGACGAGGGTTTCACATGCAACACGGCTCAGCGGATCGCCCGCGAGCATCGCATCCAGTATAGCGTCGGAAACGCCGTCGGCTACCTTGTCCGGGTGACCTTCCGTGACCGATTCCGAGGTGAAAAGGACGCCATCCACTCTACTCATGCCTTCTTACTCCTCACACAGTTGGCAACACGAAAGTACGAACCCAGGAACACACACAGGTGCAGCGCAATTCCCTACGCGCCGCGATACTGCGCCATCAGGGCGGCCGGATCGAGCCTGTAGCCGGGGCCCATAGTGCTGCTTATCGCGCACGTCTTCAAGTACGTGCCCTTGCAGGCCGACGGACGAGCCTTCACGATCGATTCGATGACCATAGCGGCATTCTGCGCAATCTGCTCCGTCGTGAACGAGACCTTGCCGATGGCGGTGTGGATGTTGGCGTTCTTGTCGACGCGGTATTCGATACGGCCCTTGAGGATCTCGCCAACCGCCTCACCCACGTTCGGCGTCACGCTGCCGGCCTTAGGGCTGGGCATCAGGCCGCGCGGACCAAGTATCTTACCAAGACGTCCAACCAGACTCATCATGTCGGGTGCGGCGATCGCCGCATCGAAGTCCGTCCAACCGCCCTGGACTTTCTTGACCAACTCCTCGCCGCCGACTTCCATGGCGCCAGCCGCTTTGGCGGCTTCGATCTGCGCGTCCTGCTTGCAGAACACCACCACGCGCACGCTCTTGCCCGTTCCGTGCGGCAGCGATATAGAGCCGCGTACCATCTGGTCGGCGTGGCGCGGATCGACACCCAGGTAGAAAGCGAGTTCGACGGTCTCGTCAAACTTGGCGTTGCCGGTCTTCTTGACGGCCGTGCTGGCTTCTTCGAGGGTGTAGAACCGGGTGCGGTCCAAGTCTTTGCGGAGGGCGATGGCGCGCTTGCTACGTTTCGGCATTTCGATCTTCTCCTGTGGTTCGAGCGGGCCCCATGGAAGCCCTCCCACGTAAGAACCGCACCGGGATATCCGGCGTGGCAAAGTTGATGGCGCTGAATCAGTCGCTGACCAGCAGGCCCATACTGCGAGCCGTACCGGCGATCATCCGCATGGCGGCCTCGATGTCCGCGGCGTTCAGATCGGGGGCCTTCAGTTCCGCGATCTCGCGGAGTTGATCCTTCGTGACCGTTCCGACCTTCTCCTTGTTCGGCTCACCGGAAGCCTTCGCCAGCTTCGCGGCACGCTTGAGCAGAATCGCCGCTGGCGGGGTCTTGGTGATAAACGAGAAGGTACGATCTTCATACACCGAGATGACCACGGGAATGATGAGTCCCTGCTGGTCCTTGGTGCGATCGTTGAACTGCTTGCAGAAATCCATGATGTTGACGCCATGCTGGCCCAAGGCGGGCCCCACGGGCGGCGCCGGCGTGGCTTGCGACGCGGGACACTGCAACTTGATCTGTGCCGCGATTTTCTTCTTCGGGGGCATTGCGTTGTTCTCCCAGGGGGAAATCGTTCGGGGAAGCGGTTCAGAGCCGTTCGACTTGCCAGAACTCGACTTCGACGCTCGTCAAGCGCTCGAAAATCTCCACCATTACCTTCAATCGGCCTCGTTCCAGGTTTATCTCGTCGATGTTGCCCATAAAATTGGAAAAGGGACCATCGATGATCTTAACACGCTCGCCCGCCTCGAATTTCACCTTTGGCTTCGGGCGTTCGCGTTCGCCGCGGATCTCCTCGAGGATCGCGCTCACTTCCGCATCCTCAAGCGGCACCGGAACAGTGCGCGACCCGATGAAGCCAGTGACGCCGGACGTGTTCTTGATCAGATGCCACAGTTCCGCGTTGCGCTCGGGGTGCTCGGGCAATTGCACCAGCACGTACCCCGGGAAATACTTGCGTTTAGAGATGCGCTTCTGACCGGATTTAATCTCCGCGACCTCTTCCATCGGAACCAGCACGTTGGCGACCACGTCGCCCAGACCCGTCTGCTCCGCGACGGCCAGTAGGCTTTTCTTGACGTTGGATTCCTGGCCCGAGTGCGCATGGATCGCATACCAACGGCGCTTGATATCGTCGTCGAACACACGAAGCTGCGTCTCGCTGGCCCGTGCTTCGAGCGCTTCGAGCGCTTCCTCGTCCAACTCTTCGGGATCTTCGTCTTGCTTCGGAGCCGGCGGTTCGGGGGCGGTGAAGGCGCTCGCGAGATCCGCGGCGCTGTCCGCTTTCTCCCCGGCGCGTTCCGCCTCGGCCTGCATGCGCTGCAGATTGCTGAGAACGGCGGCTTCCTGCGAGAGGTCTTCGGGCCCGGCGGGGGCGTCCGCTTGAAGACTGTTCAGCAGCGCGGCTTCTTCAGAGATCGCCGCGTCATCATGCTCCGCGGCACTCTTGAGGTTGCGCAGAACGGCTTCCTCTTCCGACTGAGGCGCAGCCAAGTCTCCGGCGTTCGCACTGCCTGCATCATTGTTGGCCGGTTTGTCCGACACGTGATGAGTCTCCTCAGACCAGGTTCAAAATGCCCATGACGAAGATCTGGAACACATTGTCGTAAACATAGATTAGCGCGCCGACAAGAACAAGCATCAGGAGCACGATTTGGGTCGAACT
>JAACEL010000100.1 GCA_011682535.1 Nitrospiraceae bacterium
CAATTCTTGGACCGACGTCAATCAATGATCGCTATATCACCGAGGATCTCCCGTGCGGCCTATTACCCAGGGCCGAACTAGGCCAGTTGGTGGGCGTTCCCACGCGCGTAATCGATGGGATCGTCTCAATCGGATCAATCGTGTGCCGCGAGGACTACCGGCAGACGGGCCGAACCCTAAAAAGTCTCGGGCTCGACGGATTGAGTCCCGAGAAGATAATCGCTGTAGTCGAGGCGTAAGTTGTGCATTCGATCCATCGCCACGATAGGGAGAGCATAATGGCAAGAAGGCCCATTGCTGTTTTGGGAGGCGGGCATGGTGGCCACATGATGGCTGTGGATCTAACGGACCGGGGATACAAAGTTCACCTCTACGAGCATCCCCAGTTCGAGGAGAGTTTTCGCGCGACTCTTGAGAAACAGGCCATTGAGGCAGTCGGGTATCGCCCTAATGGCCTTTTCCCCATTCATCAAGTGAGTACGGATATTGGCGCGACCCTCGCCGGCGTCGAATGGGTACATGTTGTCGTACCGGCAATTGCCCACGAGGCCTTCTTCGATGAAATGCTTCCACATCTTCGTGAGGGGCATAGGGTCGTGATTTGGGCGGGCGATTTTGGATCGCTGCGTCTTAGAACAAAGCTGAGGGAATCGGGGAATGGCCAAGGAGCGGTCATCATCGAAACCAACACGCTTCCTTATGGAACACGGTTGGTGGGGCCAGCAAAGATTCAGTTGATCTGCGAGGCTATCCGGGTTATGGCCGCGGGCTTGCCTGGATCCGCTTCTTCAGATGCGATCAAGGAGCTTCAGGCTATGTTCCCCTGCGTTGTTGCCGGGCAACATGTGTTGGCCGCGGCGTTCAACAACCCCAATCCCATGGTTCACCCGCCAGGTTTGCTCTTGAACACGGGCCGGATTCAATACACGGGGGGTGAGTTTTACATGTACCGCGAAGGAATCACCGAGGCCGTTGCGCGCGTCATTCGGGAAGTATACGACGAATCCCGCCGCGTTGCCGGCGCTTTTGGTTTTGAAATGACGCGCTATGAGGACCGGGATTTTATGACTAGAGGGAGCATTTTTCACGTCGACTTTGTGGCGCCATTTGACGTCCTCGGCGCCATTGAAACGTTTAAGGGACCCACCTCCATTAAGAACCGGTACATCACTGAGGATCTTCCCTTCGGTCTTGTGCCCCGGGCGGAATTGGGGCAATTGGCGGGCGTACCCACACCGGTCATCGACGGGCTTGTATCAATTGGATCTGTTATCTGTGGAGAAGACTATCAGCGAACGGGGCGAACGCTAACAAGTCTCGGTCTTGGTGGATTAGATCGCGAAGGTATCGTTCAGATGGTTGAAAGTTGAAATCCGGAGCCATCCGTCCGTGGAAAGAAGAAGCAATCCTCTCAGAGAAAACATCCCATGAAGACATTTTGGCTAAACGGAACATGGCGAGTTAAGAATGCTCCTCTTTCATGCAAAGGGGTAAAAGGCCTGAAGAGAACGACAGACCAGAGTTCCGGCTGGATGGCCGCACGGGTTCCAGGCGAAATACACCTTGACCTCATCTCCGCCGGAGACATGGAAGAGCCTCTGGTCAGTCTGAATGCCAAGAAGAGCCGGTGGGTAGAGAAACGGTCCTGGTGGTACGTTAAGACCTTTCGTGTTACCGCTTCCCTTCTACGCCATGAGCGCCAGGAACTGGTCTTCGATGGCTTGGATTTGTATGCGCAGGTGTTCTTGAACGGTGAACTCCTGGGCGAGGCCATGAACGCCTTCGTACCCCACGTGTTCGATGTGCGGAGCCTGCTCATAAAGGGGGAGAACACGCTTGCCGTGCGGCTCACGGCCGGCGCCGAACTTGTGCCTAGAGCGCTCCAGCCCAAAGGTGGAAACACGAAGAAGGCCTATGTTGGAAGGCGGGCCTTCCCCGGAATCAACCACTTGCGCAAACCACAGTTCACCTACGGCTGGGACTGGGTGGACGCGCTTCCAAACGTGGGTATCTGGCGCGGCGTGCGGCTGGAGGCCTTTTCCGGCGTTGTACTGCATGACCTAAGTCTAAACACACGGATCCGCGGCGCTGAGGTATTCCTCGATGTTTGTGCAGTGGTGGAAAATCTTCACCCTTGGCGGGAACGTGCCGGCGAACTGGTGCTGGACATCAAACCGCCCCGGGGACGAACGATCCGCCGGCGTCTGTCGTTCCGTGCGCAGGTGGGACGGCAGACGGTCTTGGCCGAAGTGGCGATAGCCAAGCCGCAACTGTGGTGGCCCAATGGCATGGGTGAACAGCCACTATACCGGGTGGTTGCCGAAGTGTTCGTAGACGGGGAACTCTGCGACCGGCGCGAGTTGGAGATTGGCCTTCGGACCATCGAGTTGGACCGTGCGCCGTCGCCATCGGGGGGGAGCCGTTTCTCTATTCGGGTGAACGGACAGGCGGTCTTCTGCAAGGGCGGAAACTGGATTCCCGCCGATGCAATCATCGCCCGAGTCTCCCCGAGGAAGTATCGGACGCTTGTCGCGGAGGCCAAGAATGCAAACATGAACATGTTGCGTGTGTGGGGGGGGGGCATCTACGAATCCCCCGAGTTCTACGAGGCCTGCGACCGTGCCGGCATGCTGGTATGGCAGGATTTCATGTTCGCTTGTGCGCGGTATCCTGACCGGGATCCCGAGTTCCGCAATCTCGTCCGCGCCGAGGCGGAAGCCGTCATCCCGAAACTCCGGCATCATCCTTGTATCGTGCTGTGGTGTGGTAACAACGAGAACATCTTGGGCTTCGCGGAATGGTGGAACTCCGGAAAAGACATCGGCGACAAGGACCTGCGGGTTGGCGGCAGCATCATCTACAACCAAGTCTTGCCCGACGTGTGCCGATCGCTCGATCCGGATCGTCCTTACTGGCCGGGCAGCCCCGCCGGTGGCGACGTTCCGAACAGCGAGACTGACGGAGACTGCCACTGGTGGGTGCCGTTTACGATGAATCAGGATGTCAATCGCCGTATCTCGCATGAGGTTTTCGATGAATGCCGGAGCCGCTTTGTAAGCGAGTACGGTGTCATCGGGCCTTGCCACCCGGACTCGGTGAAACAATACCTCAAGCCCGAGGAGCGGCGCCTGGACTCGCGGGCATGGGAGGAGCATACCAACGCCTTCGAGAATGCCACCATTCCGGCGGCCATCCAACGACACTACGCTGACGTGCCTGAACTGGACATCGCCGCGCGAACCCTCTACGCGCAGCTTTTTCAAGCCTCGATGTACGGGCGCACAATCGAGGCGTTGCGTTTCCGCAAGAACGATCCGAGGGACGATTGCCAAGGCGCCTTGATTTGGATGTATAACGACTGCTGGGGAGAAACGGGCTGGACGCCGATCGACTACTACCTGCGCCGTAAACCGAGTTACTACTGGATTCGCAACGCCTGTGCCCCTGTAAAAGCGATCGTGCGGCGCCGAAAGAAAGCTCTCGTAACACGGGTGGTCAACGACACGCTGGATGGCCGCAAAGTCGAAGTCCATTACGGCTGGATGCGCGTCGATGGAACCGACGAAAGAATGCAGGCGAAGGCGGTTTCTTTACCTGCGAACGGGGTTCTGGAGATCGGTGGGGAGCCCATTTCCACCGCGGCGAAACTCAATCTCCGCCAATGGATCTATACGGCCTATTTGACGGGAGACGGCATCGAGGCTTGTCCCTCCATCTGGCTGCCGATGCCTCATCGGGAACTGGCTCTTGCTGAACCGGACATCCTCGTCACCAAGCGGCGACACAGGATACAGCTAGTCAGTAGTGTCTATTGCCACGCCGTTCACTGTGAGGATAAAGGGAGACCGCTCCTATCGGACAACTACTTTGACCTGCTGCCCGGAGTCCCCAAGACCGTCGAGGTTCTTACGTCGAAGAACGCTGAGAATCTACACTTCCACGCAGTCACATGACGGTGGGCTCGAAGGACAACCGTTGTTTGACGCCACCGACAAAAGCCGGGTGGCTTGCTGAATCCTCGAACGCCGGGTAGCGTATTGTGGCGCGCCCGAAGCGTTTGGTTACGCGCGAGATACGCTCAGCCACGCCATCATCCAGTGGGTGAAAGCCGCTCTCGAGTTGCCGGCGAGGCTGAGCTTGCTCCGCGCGCCAACGCTTGTAACGTTGTGTTACGCAAGATCTTAAAAAGTCGGAAGCGAGCTTCCTCATAGAAAGCGCAAGCAAGCTTGCGCACTCCAAAGAGCCCTTCGAGCTCAGTAACGCTGACTTTTGCCGGTGGCGTCTTGTTTGGGTGTCCTCGGTGGGATCCGCGAGGGCGTTCAGGCGGCGGCCGCAGTCGAGCGCCGCACCCTCCTGCCAATACGCATCAACATCGATCCCGTAAATACCTCAATTGTGCTGATATTTTGGATTTGTGGGCTGGATGCGATAGGATACTCGATTGTGCGGAAGGTAACGGAGGAAAATGCCCGATGGGCCTTCAGATGAAACGTGCGCTGAGGATCGTGTTGCAGACGCGGTCGTATGTGCTCTATCGCGTGGCGATGTATGCGGCGCTGTGCTTGTTCGTCGTTGCGTATTTGGGATTGTTGATCGCGGTGGGCGAGGTGTTCGGTCCGGGGGCGTTCTGGGTGCTGCTGGTGGTGTCGGTCGGTCTGGCGGTGATGCTGGGGCTGGGCGGATTCGTTGGCGAGTATGTGTTCTGCCGGTTGCAGGCGGGCCATATCGCTCTGCTGAGCGAGATCATCACCGAGGGCCGCTTCCCGGCGGGGATCTCGCAAATGAAGTGGGTCCGCGGACGCGTGATGCATTATTTCAGCGGGTCGGGTATCCTGACCGATGTGCGCCGGTCGCTTCGTGACATCATTCGCGCGGTCAACCACAGCCTGTTCGATTCCGCGGCCATTCTGCCGGTGCCCGGTATTGAAGGCAGTCTGACGTTCTCGCGGCGGATCGTCGATCTGGCGCAGGGCTACGTCGAAGAAGCGGCGATCGCCCATGCGTTCAAGGCGAAGGGGGACAACATGTTCGAGGCCGCGAGGTCGAGCATCGTCTCCTACTGCCAATGCTGGAAGGTGGTGTTGGGCAACGCCGTCACGCTGACGCTTCTGGGCTATGGGTTTGCGTTGGTGGCGTCGCTGCTGTTCCTGGCGCCGTTGGGGCTTGCGTCGCTCTGGCTCGTGCCCGAGTCCACCATGATCCGGTTCACTTTGTTTGCGGTGGGTGTTTTCCTGGGTTTCTCGGCCAAGTGGGCGCTGTTCGACCCGGTAGCCTCGGCTTCCGTGATTCTTACGTTTCTCGAGGAAAGCGAGTTGCTGACGCCCGATGAGGCCTGGGAAAAAAAGCTGGAACTGGCCAGTCCGGAGTACCAGGAACTGGTGCGGCGGGCCGGCGGCAAGCTCGCTTCGCGTCCCAAGCGCCGCGCCAAGCGTGGGCGCGCCGCCAAGGCCGCCGGCGACGAGTAAGGCGGGGCATTCCCCCCGGGGGGGCAACGCGGCCATGCGGCGCCACGTCCATGGCGTTCCTGTGTGATATATTGACTGAGGATCGGTAGTATGCACGGGAGAGACCGATCCCCTCTTTGAGGAGTTTTTCGAGGGGTTTTCACTATCGAGTCCGGCGGCTGAACCGGACAGTTGGGAGCGCGCCATGAGTGCCTCGGCCTGGGGTATGAGGATGGGTGGACTGGTCATCGCGTTGGCGATTGGCGTGTGTTGCGTTGCGGGGGCACAAGTGCCCGTCCTGCGAGTCGACGTGAAGGCGTCCGGCTCGGTGCAGGATGGCGCAACCTGGGCGACGGCCTTCACGTCCTTCCAGGCTGCTATCGAATACGCCGGCACGCTGCCCGAGGAGACCCGGATGCTGTGGGTAGGGCGCGGCACGTATCGCGAAACCGTAGTGCTGGCCGACAACCTGCTGGTTTACGGCGGATTCATTGGCAACGATGTCGGCGGTTACGAGGACGAGTTCACGCTTCGCAATCCCCTGAACAATCCAACCATCATCGACGGTGAAGACACCCGGCGCTGCGTGGTGGGCGCCAATGCGACGCTCGACGGTTTCCTCATCACCCGCGGCCGGGCCGCCTCGGGTGGGGGCATGTACAACGACGGCGTCTCCATGTTCGTCTATAACTGTGCCTTCGCGTTCAACTCAGCTACCGGCGACGGTGGCGCCGTGTACAACAGGGCTGCCACCCCGCTTTTCATATCGTGCGTGTTCCAGGAGAACACGGCCTCGGGCTACGGTGGAGCCATCTGTGACAATGGATCAAGCTCCTTCCTTCGCTATTGTCTCTTCAAGGGAAATGGGGCGCGCTCGGGCGGCGCCATGCATGCCGTTGCCGGCGCAAGCATCGCGATTGTCGCGAACAGCATCTTCGATGGCAACTCGGCTTCGGATGAAGGCGCGGCCATGAGCAGCCGTGTGTACGCGACGTCTATCGTCACCAACTGTACCTTTGCGAACAGCACGGGGGGCGACGGGGTTACGGTCATCTACAATAACGAGAGCGACGTGACGCTGACCAACTGCATCTTGTGGAACGAAGGCCTGGCCGAGGTGGGTTACACCGTCGATTATGTGCCCGAAATCAGCTATTGCGACATGGAAGACGGCGCTTCCCTGGGGATCAATAATCTCAGTTCGCTGCCGCGCTTCGTAAACGGATTGGGCGGTGATTTTCACCTCCGATCGGATTCGCCGTGTATCGACGCGGGACGAGACGCGAGTCTGGCCGAGTACGGTTTCGTCTACGACGATTTCGAGCAGAACACCCGCGGCTTCGACGGAGGCACGAAGCAGGGCGACGGGTCGGGCTATGACATCGGGGCGTACGAGTTCATTACCGGGGCCGTGGAAGTCTATTTCCTCGATGCGAATCTCGAGGCGGCTGTACGGGCTGCTCTGGATTTGGGCGAAGACCCGATCCTCGCGGAGGACATGGCGGCTCTGGGGTCGCTGGATGCGAGCGGCCAAGGCGTCATACGGCTGGAAGGCCTCGAATACTGCACCGCTCTGTCCGATATCGATCTTTCGGACAACGCCATCGTCGACATCGGCCCGCTGGCGGGGCTGTACTCGTTGAGCTATCTCGACCTCGCAGGCAACCAGATTATCCAACTGACCGCGTTGGTCGCCAACGAGGGGCTCGGATCCGGCGACACCGTCGACCTCACCGGCAACCCGTTGACGGGCGCCCAAGCCACCGAGGAAATCGCCGCGTTGCGTGCGCGGGGGGTGACGGTGGTGTTTCCTTCGGGCGACACCGACGGCGACGGTTTGACCGATGCTGAGGAGACGGACGTCTACCACACCGATCCCAATGATGCCGACACGGATAACGACGGTCTCAATGATGGGGTGGAAGTGGCGCACGATCTCGACCCGCGCGACCCCGATGACGCCGGGGCCGATGTGGACGGCGATGGGCTTACGGCCGCCGAGGAAATCGCCGCGGGTACCGACCCGTTTAACCCCGATAGCGACGGCGACGGCATGTCCGACGGCTTCGAGGTCCAGTATGACCTTGAGCCACTTGTCCCCTCGGACGCCGAGGAGGACTTCGACGGCGACGGCCTGACCAACCTCGAAGAGTTCCACGGCCGGTCCGACCCCACGGACGCGGCAAGTCCCAGGACGACGGTTTTCGTGTCCGTGCTCGGCAGCGACACCGCCGCCGGAACCGCGCTGGATCCGTGGGCCACGATCGGCCACGCGCTCGGCCAGGTTTCGCCGACCGCCACACACCCGGTTACCATCGTGGTGCGTAGCGGTACTTACGTCGAAAACGTCACGCTCAAGCCGCATGTGACGCTGATAGGTGTCAGCCCACTCACTACCGCGATCCAGGGCGTGATCACGGGCGCCGACTCGTGTGTGTTGCGCCGGCTGCGGCTCGTCGAGCCGGAGGACGCCGGCGCGGGCGGCTCGCCAATGCTCAGCATGGACGATGTGGCCATGGAGGTGCGCAACGTCGTGTTCCAGGGCCAGCAGGGGCGTACGGCCACGGGGATTGTCACGCGCGGCGGCGCGCCCGGCGCCAGCCTGATCACGGACTGCCAGTTCCTATCCCTCAATGTGTGTATCGAGGTGTATGGGGCTATCCCGACCATCCGGCGCTGTCTGTTCCAAGGCGTGTCGGGCGACGCGCTGGTGTTCCACCTCTCGCCGGCCAAAAACGGCGACGGGTCGGTAGGCGACGCGAGTGACGCCAACTCCGGCTGGAATACGTTCAGAAACGTCGACGGCTACTCGGTCGTCAACGAGCGTCCCGAAGAGATCAAGATGGAGAACAACAATTGGGACGAGGACGACGAAGGGGTGATCGGGGAGCAGATCTCGGGCGATGCCGGCGTCGACTATGTACCCTATCTGGCCAAGAGCAGTTCGCTGCTCCCCGCCACTATCATCTGCTCGCTGTGGGACAAGGACACCAGCGTGCCTATTACCAACGGGTCGGTGTCGCTCGGTGGCGCTTTCGCGCCGATCACGCAGAATACCAACGGCGTGTACACCTTCGCGTGCGTGCCCAGCGGCCAGTATACCGTCACCGCGTCGGCCTCGGGCTATGCGAACAAGGCGCAGAGCGCCCAGGTCGGCGATGGCGAGTCGGCCTCGCTGGTGTTCCCGATGGCGGTGAAAAACGGCAACGGCGGTGGAGGCGGCTGTGGTGGTTCGAAGATGCTGGCCAAATCCACGGTCGAGACCGTTCTTCCGCCCAGTCTGCTGGGCGACCCCGACGGGATCGTGTCGCCGGACGGCCGTCTCAGCGTGCGCTTGACCGCGGCTTCGCCTATCGATCCCGGCAGGGTGTGGGCCAGGATACGCGGCGTGGAAGTGCCGGTCTCCTGGCGGCCGACGGCCTCCGGGGATGACACGGACGGCTGGGTTGTCATTGCTTCCGGCGCTCCGTTGCCTGCCAACACCGTTATTCGCCTGTTGGTTGGCGCTTACACCGTCAACGATGAAGTCGTGGGCCCGCTGGCCTATCGATTCGCCGTCGGTGCGGCAGCCGACGGCACGGCCAAGGCTGCGCTGGCGCCCGCCTTGGCCGTCGAGGCGTCCGTTGAACCCCTGCCGAGTGTGTTGGCGGTTCCCCGCTCGCCAGTGTACCGGATTGGCCCGGCCGGTGTATTCGACGAACCCTTGGTGGTCCAGATTCCCGTGCCCGGCGGCGTTCCGGCCGACCGCCTTGGCGTTTACTACTTCAGCGAGTCGCTCCAGCACTACGGATGGCACCGCGGCGACGCGGTCAGCGGATGGCTTGTGCCCGGCAGCCTGCGCACCGTGTACGTGAACGGGCAACGGTGTGTCGAGATCGAGGTCAATCACTCCGGCATCGTTCAGTTGGGGCAGAACGTCGAAGTGCAGTTGGGGGGCGTCGGGAGCTTCGAGGTTGGTGCGACGGGCTCGCGGTTGCATTGGCTGGGACTTGCGGGAAGCGTGCTGGCGCTGTCCATGTTGCTGGGCGGCCGGATGCAGACGCGTAGAGGGAGCGGGCGTTTGTAGCTATACTACCGCCGCAGGCGGAGTTGGTCTTCCTCGGTGAGCATCGTCTTGAGTTCGCTCATGAACTCGTTGAGATCCTTGAACTGCCGGTAGACGGACGCGAACCGCACGTAGGCCACTTCATCCAGGTTCTTCAAGTGGTCCATGATGGCTTCGCCGACGGCTTGGGCGGGGATCTCGTGCTCCGAGCCGCCAAACAGCGTCCGCTCGATACCGTCTACCATCGAATCGACTTGGTCCATGCTGATCGGGCGTTTCTGGATGGCTTTGAGGATGCCGCTCTTCATTTTCCAGCGGTCGAACGGTTCGCGGCGGCCATCTTTCTTGATGATCATCTGGGCCACTTCTTCAATGCGTTCGTAGGTCGTGAACCGCTTGGTGCAGTTCAGGCATTCCCGGCGCCGCCGGATGGAGTCCCCGTCTTTCGACGTACGCGAGTCAACAACTCGCCCGTCTTGCTCTCCGCAGAAAGGACACCGCATGATTGAACCCTTCCCGGTTCGCCGGTCTGACAGCAGATCCACCGGCCCGTACCACAACGCATCACGCGTTCACCCATGTGCGCAACAACATGTTGTGTATGGGCTACTCTATCAGATACCACATACGGCGTCAAGCGAAAAACGATAGGGCCGTGTCCCCATATTTCCCCGTCCGATATTGCGACAGACGGCCCGTTGCCCCCGGTATCTCAGCGCGAATGTCGTGTTCTATCACGACGACGCCCTCGGGCGCCAGTACGGTGTCATCCGCCGACAACTCCAACAAAAGACTGTAATCCTGGAAAGCGTACGGCGGGTCGGCAAAGACGATATCGAAAAGTCCGTCTGCGCGGAGCGCGGCCATGGCCTTGGACAACGACAGCCGGTGCAGGACGGCTCTGGTGGAGAGGTGGGTGGCTTCGAGGTTGTGGCGGACGCAGCCGAGGGAGCGCTGATCTTGATCGACGAACACGGCCCGGTCCGCGCCTCGGCTGAGGGCTTCAATGCCGTTGGCGCCGGTGCCCGCGAACAGGTCGAGGAACCGGGCGCCGGCGATCCGGGGCCCGAGGATGTTGAAGAGGCTCTCGCGGACACGATCGAGCGTTGGCCGCACCTGGAGTCCCTTCGGGGCGGCGAGCCGGGTTCCCTTCGCTGTTCCTGCAATCACGCGCACGCCGGTATTATGTCCGAGCGGGACGGTGGATTGCACGGCGGGAAGGGATGGAACGCGGGGCGGCGTCCGCACGGGTTCGTGGGACGCCGCCCTGGGATCTTGCTCAGGATCGGGCGGCGGACAGGTTCATGAAGTTGCGCACGATCTGTTTGCCGCAGGTGGTCAGGATGCTCTCGGGGTGGAACTGGAGGCCCCAGATGGGCAGTTCCTTGTGGGCGAGGCCCATGATTTCGCCGGCGTCCGTCTCAGCGGTGATCTCGAGCACGTCGGGACAGGTGTCGCGCTTGACGATGAGCGAGTGGTAGCGCGTGGCTTCGAATGGCGATTCGACGCCATCGAACAACGGATTGCTGTGATGGGTGATGCGGCTGACCTTGCCGTGCATCACGTTGTCGGCACGGATCACGTCGCCGCCGAACACGTCGCCGATGCATTGGTGGCCCAGGCATACGCCCAGCAGTGGCGTGTCCTTGCCCAACTCGCGGATGACGTCCCTCGATATTCCGGCTTCGTTCGGCGTACAGGGGCCGGGGGAGACGATGATGCGGTCGGGCTTGAGGTCTCGGATGCCGGCCACGTCGATGGCGTCGTTTCGGAAGACGCGGATGTCGGGTTCGAGTTCGCCGAAGTACTGGACCAGGTTGTAGGTGAACGAATCGTAGTTGTCGACGATAACGATCATGATTCGAGTCCTTTCTCCGCAAAGTCGACCGCGCGGAACAGGGCCTTCGCCTTGTTGACCGTCTCTTCGAATTCCCGCTCGGGGTCGCTGTCGTACACAATGCCGGCGCCCGCTTGCAGGTAGGCGATGTTGTCTTTCACCAGCATCGTGCGGATGATAATACACGTGTCCATGTCGCCCGAGAAACTGATGTAGCCGCAGCCGCCCGCGTAGGGGCCGCGGCGGCTGGGTTCGAGTTCGTCGATGATCTCCATGGCGCGAATCTTGGGCGCGCCGCTGACGGTGCCCATGGGGAAGGTGGCTTCGAGCGCCGAGTAGGCGTCTTCGCCTTCCTTCATCTGGCCCGCCACTTCGCTGACGATGTGCATCACGTGCGAGTAGCGCTCGATGACCATCATCCGGTCCGGCACCGGCGCTACGGTGCCCGGCACGCTGACCCGGCCGACGTCGTTGCGGCCCAGATCGACCAACATGATGTGCTCGGCCAGTTCCTTTTCGTCGGCCAGCAGATCTTTTTCAAGTTCGACGTCCTCGGCCGATGTGGCGCCTCGGGGGCGTGTGCCCGCGATGGGCCGCACCATGCAGGTGCCCTTCTTGACCTGGGTCATCACCTCCGGACTTGACCCCACGAGGGCCATGTCGGGCATCTCGAGCAGGGTCATGTAGGGCGACGGGTTGATGCAGCGCAGGGCGCGGTAGAGGTTGAGGGGGCTGGCGTGGACCTCGCGTTCGAAACGCTGCGAGAGCACTACCTGGAACACGTCGCCCGCGCGGATGTACTCCTTGGCCTTTTCGACGGCTTCGCAGAACTCCCGGCGTGTGAAGTTCGACTGGATATTGCCGTCCGTTTCTCCAGCGTGGACACGTTCGGTGGTAACGACCAGAGGGCCGCGCAACTGGCGTTCGATGTCGTCGATCTTGCGGACGGCCTCGTTGTAAGCGGTGTCCGCACTGCCCTGGACGTGGGCGTTGGACAGGATCAGGATGCGGTTGTTGACGTGGTCGAAGATCACCATGGTGTCGGTGATCATGAAGTAGAGATCCGGCATATCGAGCGGATCGGGGTTGTTGTCGGGGAGTTTCTCGAAGAAGCGTTCCTGGTCGTAGGAGATGTAGCCTACGGCGCCGCCGTGGAAGTAAGGAAGT
>JAACEL010000463.1 GCA_011682535.1 Nitrospiraceae bacterium
CTGTTGCGGATCGGCCCAGACCGCCCCGTCGCGCACATCCAGCACGCAATAATTGGCCGCGCACCGCTGGCCGTCCTGCAACACCTCCACGACCACGTTCATGAGGCCCGACCAATTGGGCACGTCGATGTCGTAGGCTCCCTGCGGGGTTACCCGGTAGGGAGCGGCGTCCTCTACGTCGCGCACCATCGGTTTGACCACCGTGTCCCACGCGATCCCGTCCACCGTCTTACCGTCCACGAAGGCCCGCAGCTTCAGACCCTTCCGCTCCGACCAGTGGCTCAGCAAGATGGGAATACTCACGCGCGACCCTGCCTTCACCTTCTGGCAGGGCGCACAATCCAACACGGGAAACTCGTCGCCCTGCAAGTCGGCGAGGTCGATGCCGGCGGGATAGTGGTATTCCTTCGGACTGCGGTCGTAGTTGAGAAAACCGTTGTGTTCCCACTCGATGTCGGACAACTCCGTGTACACGTACCCGCCGATCTTGTCGTACTTACGAAGCAGGTTCGTCAGAAACAGGAACACCCACGAGATATCGCGGTCGCCGGATCCGGCGCTCACGCCGCCGTACTCGGAGTTGATCAGCGGGGCCGTGTCCTGCTTCCAACCCTCGATGTAGTTGAACTCCGATCCCGGGAACGTCTTCTCGACGACATTGGCAATATGTTTCGAAGCATTCCGGTACCGGTCGATGTAGAAGTGCCACGAGTTGATGTCTGTCTCAACGTGATCGTAGCGGCATGGCGAATTGTCCTCCGCCAGACGCGTCGGGTCCAGCGTCTTCGTGAGCCGGAACATGTCACGCACCCACAACTGCGTGTCGCGCCCATAGCCGCCGTCCATAATCCCCCACGTCTCGTTGAAATCGCACCACGCAAATATCGATGGATGGTTGAAGTCGCGCGCGATGGCCGCCCGAAGCGTCTGCTCCCAGACTTCGTGCGAGCGCGGCCCGTGTTTCCAGTAGTTGGGGATATCGCACATCAACAGCACGCCGAGCTTGTCGGCCCAGTACAACGCGCGGGGCTCATCGATCTTGATATGGATTCGGATGAAATTCAGGCCAAGCTCCTTGGCTTTCACATAGTCGTTCCGGATGTAGTCGTCGTCCGGATGTGTATAGACGCCCTCGGGATTGAAGGACTGATGCAGCGCCCCGCGCAGGTAGATGGGCTTGTTGTTGAGCAGGATGTACTCGTGCTCCGCCTCGCCGTAGCGGCCTCGCGACACCTTGCGCATGCCGAAATAGGTCCGGACGGTGTCGAGGGCCTCGCCGCCACGCGACAAGGTGATGTCCGCGTCGTACAGGTTCGGCGAATCGGGCGACCACAGTGCCGGTTCAGGGAGGTCTAGGGCGAACGTGACCCGGTTTGCCCCCGCCACACACGCCGCGGTCTGTTCCGCCCGGTACGTCCGCCCGCCCTGGCGCACGTCGGCCGCAACGGTGTACTCACCCGGCGCCTCCGCCTCAACGATGCAATCGAACGCCGCGCGTTCCGCGTCGATGTCGGGTATCACATGCGCCTGCCGCACGAACGAAGTACCGCGGCACTCCAAGTACACCGTCTGCCAGATCCCCCCGGTCTGCGTGTACCACCCCGTCTGCTTACCCGTAAGCATCTCCGGATCGGTGACGTCGTAGGCGCGCAGCACGACCCGCGCCGTTTGTCCCGGAGACACAAGTCCGGTCAACTCGACCTCGAACGGCGTGTAACCGCCCTCATGCTCGGCCGCCTCCACGCCGTTGACCCAGACCTTCGCCTCCCAGTCCACCGCGCCAAACACGAGGAACACCCGTTGGCCCACCGCCGACGCGGGCACCGTGATGTCTCGTTGATACCACGCCGCGCCGGAATAGCCCGGCTCCGCGACGCCGGATAGTTCGCTCTGCCACGGGAACGGCACCTGGATAGTGCGTCCGTAGGCATGGTGCTCGAACCAGCGCTCTTTCACACCGGCATCGTCCGGGTCGAAGTCAAACGCCCAGGCGCCATTCTGCAACACGCACGGACGCGCCCAGTCGGGCCGGGGGTGAGCGTCGAGATTGTCAACGGTAATGGTGTTGGCATTCGCTACGGCAAGGGATAGAACCAGCAGGATGCTCATTTAAAGCCGTTTCTCCTCAGGTACACTTAAGGCTTGGACTCTCGATCGCGCCGCGACGCAGTTAGTCTACCAGATCGTGGCCCGCAGCCTGAAAGCGGAGCAACGGGTGGCCCTCGAAATCCTCGTGTTCACAAGACGCGCTCGCATTCTGCTTGACCGCGTTGGAGACGCCCTCCACCATGGCGGTCATCTTCGTATTGGGCTCCTTCAGAGGTGGCTACCATTGCCCTGAGAAACTCTTGAGTTAGGATCTTCCTCATTTCGTCGTATGCTCTAGGATAATGTCCGAGAAACACCGCAATCCGCTGTTTGTACTGCGCTCTGTTCTGAAGAACGCGGTCCACCACGTCGGCCAGCTTCCTCTTGCTCGGGCAGACCTCGCCAAGGCCGTGGGCGTGCATTAGGTCAAGCGCCCCGCGATCGTTGGACGGAATACGGCCCAGTGCGATGGTCGGTGTGTGGTGAAGGAGACTCTCCGTGAAAACCCCGCCTGAGGCGCGGGTAACAACGCAGTCCGCGAGTGCGAGGTACTTGTCGAAATCTTCGACGAAGGGCACGACCGCTATGTGGACCTTCTCGTTGCGTGCTGGCGCCGCACGCAGCCTGTCATACGTAACTGTGTCGTTGCCACACACGAGAAGCAGGTTGACGGGTCTGACGGCCCGGGCACGGATACTGTCGGCAGCATCGGTCAGGAATTGCCCGCCGATGCTGCCGCTGGCGACGAGCACCGTGTCGCGGCCATTGTCCAGACCGAGGGCCGACTTGAGTGTGCCGCTCGCGCCAGCGCTGAAGTGCTTGGCTTCGGCGAGTGGCCCAATGGCCATGCAGGCCACGCGGTTGCGCGGAGGAGACGCGGATGCTGCGTGGCGGCATATGGGATGTCTGAGCGGATGGAGCAGGTGGTCCGCGTAGCATTTGAGCACGTAGCGCACTCTGCCGAGGCCCTTCAGGCTCGAACCGATCGCGCAGGAAAAGTAGGGTCGTGAAAGGTCGAAACCGCGAACTATGTTGATCGTCTCCTGGAAATAGCAGATGTGGGTGGCGTGGGGGTGGACGAGGTCCAGGAACACGGACGTGTCCGCAATGAGGATGTAGAAAGGAATGGACTTCGCCACGGCATAGGTTCCCAACGCTTTGTTATAGACGTCAGCCGTGCTGACGATCAGGTCGGGCGCCAACTCTTCCAGACGCGCCAAGAACTTCCCCGCCTCCAGGGCTTCGCCCACGGGCAGGAGAAGCAACCGCCCGAGGTAGTTGAGCAACCAGTCGGCCGTCCCAATCCAGTTCTTCCGAATGAGGTAGTTCCAGCAGTTGACGGCGGCCTGCGAGGTCGGGCTGCCGGACACGTCGCCGCCCGCAACACAGACGACGTGCAGGCCGGGAAGACCTGGGTTCAGGTAGTATCGCAAGCGGCGCCGTCCGGCACTGCGAATGCCGCAGCCCTCGGTCAGCATGGTCACCTCGTGGCGCGAAGGCCATACAATGGTGACCATGATCCGCAGCAGACGCCTCATTCGGTCGAGCGCCCAGATCTTCCCTGCGAAACAGAGGTTGCCGTTGATGAATTGGTCGTAGGTGACCCCTTCGAGCTTGCGGCGAACCAAGGGTGCTTGGATGTACCGCGCAAACAGCCGGCACTCGGTGTCCGAGGCACACTCCAATCCGTCCTTCATGGTATCGCGAAACACCGGCATGCTGTCGTCGCGGTAGTATTCGTCGAAGAAGTAGCCGAAGAAGCGCACGATGCGTAGGCACTCGCATTGAGCGGCCTCACGCCGGATATAGTCCCAGTCCAGTTGGTCCCCATGCACGCGCAGCATGCCGGCCACATCCAGGCAACTTTGGAGGAAGCCATGCTCGAAGTCGTGACCATGGCCGACGTGGCGAATGTGCGTCAGCAGCGCATCTTCGGGAGAGAGGCGCCATTCATGGGCGCC
>JAACEL010000101.1 GCA_011682535.1 Nitrospiraceae bacterium
TAAAGACTAGGAAGGAAGAGGACGGAGACATGCCCAGAAACGTAATCGTGGCCCAGTCGGGCGGGCCGAGTCCGGTGATCAACAGTTCCCTGCGGGGAGTGATTGAGACCTGCCGGATGTTCCCGGAGACTTTCGGCGCCGTCTACGGGGGTTGGCACGGCATTGAAGGTGTTTTGAAGGAGGATCTGCTGGACCTGTCGGCCCAGGACGAGGACGAGGTGGCCCTGCTTCGCTACACGCCTGCCGCGGGCGCTATCGGCACGTGCCGGTACAAACTGAAGGCCGGTCAGCAGGAAGACTTCAAGCGCGTCATCGAGGTGATGAAAGCCCACGACGTAGGCTATTTCTTCTACAATGGCGGGAACGATTCGATGGACACGGCGCACAAGGTGAGTGTGCTGGCGAACGAGTCGGGACTCGACCTTGTGGCCGTCGGCGTACCAAAGACCATCGACAACGACGTGGGCGACTCTGAATTCAAGCTGATTGACCACACGCCGGGCTACGGTAGCGTAGCCAAGTATTGGATGGGCGTGGTACAGAGCGCGAACGAGGAAAATGCTGGCTCCTCACCGGCGGATCCGGTGCTGGTGTTGCAGGCAATGGGCCGTAAGATCGGCTTTATCCCGGCGGCAGCACGATTGGCGGACCCGAAACGCGAGATGCCGCTGCAGATTTACATGGCGGAGTCGGGGGTGACGCCGGAGGAGATGTGCGACAACGTCAGCGCTCAGTTGCGCCAGGATGGCCGCTGCATCATCGTCGTCAGCGAAGGCTTCGAGGTCGGCGACTTGGGCGAGACGAAGGACAATTTTGGCCACACGCAATTCAGCGCGTCGAAGACGACGGTCGCGCAGCAAGTGGTGACGATGTTGAACGAGGCAGGCCTGCCGGTGCCGGGCAAGGCCCGCGGGCAGGTGGCGGGTACGGATCAGCGAGATACGGCCATGTACGCCTCCACGGTGGACCTCGACGAGGCCTACAAGGTCGGGCAGCAGGCCGTATTGATCGCTCAGAAGGGCGAAAACGGTTGGATGTCCACCATCCTGCGGGATCCCGGGGTCATCTATAACGTGCGGTATGATCGGGTGCCGCTGGAAGACGTGGCCAACTCGGAGCGGACGTTCCCGCAGGAGTGGATCGCGCCTGGGGGCATTGACGTGACGGACGATTTCGTGGCGTACGCACGCCCGTTGATCGGTGAGGACTGGGCCAGTGCGCCCATCATCAACGGTCGCCACCGCTTCACGCGGTTCAACCCGTTGTTTGCAGCCAAGAAGCTGCGGGAGTACACTCTGGAAGCGTTGAGGAAGTAGAAAAGCGGCCCAGCCGGTTTGGGGCGTTTTCGGTGTCTTGAGATGCGGGAGGTATGGCCTTGTAGTGACTGATTAGTAATGTTTCCCGGTTTTCCCGTCCTTTGGGACGTTCTCATAGCATGGAAGTAAGCTGTCATTCGGAGTACTTCGAGCTAGGGAGTGGGAACAAGATGACGCAGTGGGAGCACAAGGCAGTCAAAGTGGTACTGGGTGGGCACGCCAACGAAGTCACCATGGAAACCCCGCTGAACCGAGCGGGAACCGAGGGCTGGGAAGTGGTGACGGCGTTCGACCTGGATGGCGGCGCCAGCGAGATGCACCATATCTGGTTCATCCTGAAACGCCCGGTGGCGGTGCGGAGTGAGAAGGAAGATGCCTTCGCCAAGGCGGTTCCGCTACAACCGTTGGTCTAGACATCCGCGTTGCGGGCGAAGTGCATAGGACGTGTGAGGGACATGGCGTCGCTGGAGTGGCGTGTCCCGTGAGGATATCTCTACCCCCGGGTTGAGTCAATTTGGAAGGAGCATGAGTGTCATGCCGGAAATGGACATTGGGCTTATTGGACTGGCGGTAATGGGCGAGAACCTCGTCCTAAACATGGAGAGCAAGGGCTTTAGCGTCGCGGTGTTCAACCGCACAGTCTCGAAAGTCGATAATTTCATCCAAGGGCGCGCCAAAGATAAGAACATCGTCGGATGTCACAGCATCGAAGAACTCGCCGCTAACCTCAAACGCCCGCGAAAGGTCATGCTACTCGTCAAGGCCGGTGCGGCCGTTGACGCGTTTATCGAGAAACTGATCCCGGTCCTTGAAGAGGGCGACATCATTATCGACGGGGGGAACAGTCACTTCCCCGACACGATCCGCCGCGCGGAGCTGGTCGAAAGCAAGGGCTTGCTCTACATCGGCACTGGCGTTTCGGGCGGCGAAGAAGGCGCACTCCTGGGGCCGTCGATGATGCCGGGCGGTTCGCCGGAGGCGTGGCCGCATGTGAAAGAGATCTTCCAGGCAACGTGCGCTCAAACGGACGCGGGTGAGCCCTGCTGCGACTGGGTCGGTGAAGGCGGCGCGGGCCACTTCGTGAAGATGGTCCACAACGGGATCGAGTACGGCGACATGCAGATGATCTGCGAGACCTACATGCTGATGAAGCAAGGGCTCGGGATGTCGAACGAAGAGATGCACGCGGTGTTAACTGAATGGAACGAGGGCGAACTCGACTCGTATCTCATCGAGATCACGCGCGATATTCTCGGATACAAGGATGAAGACGGCAATGCCGTCATCGACCTCATCCTGGACACGGCGGGCCAGAAGGGCACGGGCAAGTGGACGGCGATCGCCGCTCTCGACCAGGGCCAGCCGTTGACGCTGATTGGCGAGGCCGTCTTTGCGCGCTGCCTGTCGGCGCTCAAGGACGAGCGCGTCAGTGCTTCGGGTGTGTTGAAGGGCGACGTGGAGACCTTCGATGGCGACAAGAAGGCGTTCGTGGACGACCTGCGCAAGGCGCTGTATGCGTCGAAAATCGTCAGCTACGCGCAAGGCTATCAGTTGATGCGTTCGGCGGCGCAGGAGTACGGCTGGAACCTCAACTACGGCGGCATCGCGCTAATGTGGCGCGGCGGCTGCATCATCCGTTCGGTGTTCCTTGGCAAGATCAAGGAAGCGTTCGATCAGAACCCCGAGTTAGTCAACCTGCTGCTGGATCCATTTTTCTCCGAAGCCGTGGCCGGTGTGCAGAAGGCGTGGCGCAACGTCGTGACCACGGCCGTGCGCCTCGGGATCCCAGTGCCTGCGATCTCCAGCGCGTTGACGTATTTCGACGGCTACCGCAACGACCGCCTGCCGGCTAACCTGCTGCAGGCCCAGCGCGACTATTTCGGCGCACATACCTATGAGCGTGTCGACAAGCCGCGCGGCGAGTGGTTCCACACGAACTGGACTGGCCGGGGCGGTACGACCTCGGCCTCGACCTACATCGCGTAGTTCATCTTGCCCGTCCGCCCCGAACCGGTGTCCGGGGCGGACGGGCTTCAGCAAGTCATTGGTGGGGGAACGGGAACTTCCTCCCGGGGAATCGCTTGGGAAAGGCCCGGCGCCAGCGGAGGATACGAGCATGGAGTGGCTGGGAAGCCTCAATCCCGTATTGCAGGCGCTGCTGGCCTGCTTGTTCACCTGGTTCGTGACCGCCCTTGGCGCGTTCCCCGTCTTGTTCACGCGCACCTTCAACCAGAAACTCCTGGACGGGCTGCTGGGCATGGCGGCGGGTGTGATGATCGCGGCAAGTTTTTGGTCGCTCTTGGCGCCGGCGATCGAAATGAGCGAGGAAATGTCGGTACCGGGGTATCTTCCTGCGGCCATCGGGTTTCTCTCGGGCGGCGCGTTTCTCTGGCTTGCCGACAAGATATTGCCCCACCTGCATCCGGGCTTTGCGATGTCGGAGGCGGAAGGCATCAAGACTTCGTGGCAACGCAGCACGTTGCTGGTCTTGGCCATCACCTTGCACAATATCCCTGAGGGACTGGCAGTGGGCGTAGCCTTCGGCGCAGCCGCTTCGGGCATCCCCGGCGCCAGCCTGGCGGCAGCGGTTGCGCTGGCCGTGGGCATTGGCATCCAGAACTTCCCCGAAGGCACGGCGGTGGCCATGCCGCTGCGGCGTGAAGGCGTTTCGCCGTTCAAGAGCTTTTGGTACGGCCAGCTTTCGGGTATGGTGGAGCCTGTTGCGGGTGTGGTCGGCGCCGCGGCGGTGCTGATGATGCGTCCCTTACTTCCTTATGCGTTGTCGTTCGCGGCGGGCGCCATGATCTTTGTCGTGGCGGAAGAACTGATTCCCGAAGCGCAGCGCAAAGGGGATACCGACATTCCGACCGTCGGCGTGATGGTGGGATTCACGATCATGATGGTGCTGGACGTCGCCCTCGGTTAGTGCACAAGACCTGGAGAGAAACGCATGTCGCCGGTGGTATTCGTAACGCGTCCGATTCCGGACAACGGAGTCCGCCTGCTCGTTGACGCCTTCGGTGAAGAAAACGTCGTGGTTTCGAAGAACGACTGCCCGATCTCGCGCGAAGACCTGCTCGCTGGGGTCGTGGGTAAAGATGCGCTTCTCCCCATCCTCACCGACACCATAGATGCGGCTGTGATGGATGCCGCCGGGCCGAGCTTGAAGGTGATTGCCAACTACGCGGTCGGCTACAACAACATCGACGTGGACGCCGCGACAGAACGCGGTATCGCGGTTACCAACACGCCGGGCGTGCTGACGGACACGACGGCGGATCTGGCGTGGTCATTGCTCATGACGGCGGGCCGGAGGATAGGAGAATCGGAGCGTTATCTCCGCGCAGGGCGCTGGCAATCGTGGGGGCCTCAGTTGATGTTGGGGACCGACATTCACGGGAAAACGCTGGGGATCTTCGGGATGGGCCGTATCGGGCAGGCCATGGCGCGTCGCGCGCAAGGATTCGGCATGCGCGTGATCTACACTGACGCCAACCGGCTCGACGCACTGTCAGAGAAGGCCCTGCAAGCCACTAAGGTCGATATTCGGACGCTCCTCTCGGAGTCCGATTTCATATCGATCCATTGTCCACTACTTCCCGAGACGACGTATGCCTTCGGCGCTGAGGAATTCCGGGCCATGAAGCCTACGGCTTGCTTGATCAACACGTCGCGAGGCCCTGTGGTCGACGAGGCGGCGTTGGCAAACGCCCTGCGGACGGGTGAGATCTTCGCGGCCGGCCTTGATGTCTACGAGGAGGAACCGGCGATCCACCCCGGCCTGATGGCGTGCGAAAACGCCGTGCTGGTGCCTCACATTGGCAGCGCGACGGTCGAAACGCGCGGGAAGATGTCGGAGATGGCCGCAGCCAACATCGTGGCGGTTATCAAGGGCGAGACGCCGCCGAATTGCGTCAACCCCGAGGTGCTTGGATAAGGCGAAGCCGTCAGCCGACCTTCGGCGCGTGCCGCATTGAACGCTACTTGGCCGCACGCTTGGTGTAGAGTTCTGCGTGTACGCGTTTGGCGGATTCGACCATTTCGGCGTAGGGGACATCGGCGACGGACACAAAACCGATGTTATAGTTTTCACCGTCGTAGGAGCGCCCGGTGAGGGGTTGGTCGATATACTGAAACCAGTGGCAGCCTACGAAGCAGGGGTTCGCGGCTACGCTGCGTACGTAGCGCACGTAGGCGTCGGCGCGGTCCCGCTGAGTCTCGACACCGCGCAGGCCGGGATGGAACATGCCTCGGTCGAGGGCGCCGAAATGAAACTCGCCGATGATCACGGGCTTGTCCCACTTGGTGAACGCGTCGGGCGCAATCCGGTCGGTGTAGGCGTTGATGCTAATCACGTCCGCGACCTCGGCACACGCCTTGAGAATGGGTTCTGGGCAATCCGCTCGGGAAAAGCGGCAGCCCAGATAGAGCTGGTTGGGGGCGTGTTTGCGTAGGGCGTCCCTGACGGTTTCGAAGTATCTTCTGCCAAATCGATAAGTGAATCCGGCGGAGTCTGCCGTGCAGGCCGCGGTGGTGGTCCGGGGCATGCGCAGGGCATCCCAGTCGGTAGCGTCCGTATCCCACGCTTCGTTCAAGCGCTCGATAGTGGCATATTTTGCCTTGAGATCGTCGACAAACACTTGACGCGCGGGCTGAGTGGATGGACTGGACAGCGTCGCATGCGGGATCCCTTGCCAGGTTTCTTCGTTGTCGATGAAGTAGCCAAGGACGAGGGGGTTGGAGGCGTGGGCAGCGGTGAGTTCCGCCATGCGCGTGTCGGTATCGGTGGCGAACACGGGGTCGAAAACGTCAACCGTCTTCCGCCAAAAGCCGGAACTCGTCTCGATAGTGGACTTCCTGCTGCTGTTGCCGGCAACGACGAAGGGGATGGAACAGTTCGCTTGCACGTCACTCCCGCTCCAATTGCCGATGGTGTTGAATCCCCACGCGCGCAGGCGGCGCGAGGTGGTGTCGAGGTAGGCCTGGCGCCATTGCTCGCCGTACTTGCGCTTCAGATTGATGGCGTAGAAACTGACGAGGCGTCCCTCGCCGCCGATGGGGCCAGCCATCCTTTTCGCCCCGCTGCGGTAGCTAACGAAACTCTTGAACGGTCCGTCCGCCGCCGGCGCCCATTCGAACCAATTATCTCGTCCGTCGATCCATGTGGAGTCGCCATGGTGTACGCAATCGATGCCCAGCGAGAAGAAGAGATGTCCGGCTGGGGTGACCAGCCACCACTTTCCATCGACCTTCTCCGTGCGGAACCAGCCGGTGGCGTCCAGTTGCGGGCCATCGGCCCACCCGCCGAAGCGGTCGCGCCCGGGCAACTCGGCGTGTGTTCCGGCGCTTTCCTTGGCGGCCTGCTCGATCAGTTCGGTTTCATTGTTGATCTTACCGGGCCAGTCGCCGTGGCGATACTGTCCGAAGCGATCGACGAAGGGGAAGGGAACGAGAGCCTCCAGGGAACTGCCCTTTCGGAAGACGCGGATATTGTCGAGAAACAGGGCGCGTTTCTGCCCCGGGCGATTAAGGTAAATCTGGATGGCGGTGACCTTCGATGAGTCAAGGACGAATCCCGACATCCCCGGGGCCAGCATGATGACCGGCCCCAGCACAGGGACACCCCGCATGCCCCAGTACGCCCCGGCCCCGTAGTTGGTGAAGAAGAAGGTGAAGACACGTGTGCCGTCGGCCGGAATGGGCATGTGGAACCGCGTGCTTGCGCGTTTGCCGTCATCCTGGATGCTCTCGATGCGCACGAAGATTTCCACGGGTTCGGGTTGGGGATTGGCAACGTCCACGGCCATGCCGGCAAACTCGCTCCAGTCCCATGAACCGGTGGAGGGTCGCAGCGTAATGCCCGGTTTGGTGGCGTTGCCGAACCGAACGCGGAGGGCGCGTCCATCAACGCCCTTGATCTTCTTCAGCGCCACTTTGGCGTCCGAGACCGTCAAGGTTTTGGGAACCGAGTTGGTGTCGAAATCCTCGATGATCACGGCGCACTCGTCGGCGGCCGTGGGCGGCAGGCCGAGCGAGAGGACCATCCAGACCGCACAGGCGAGGCGAATTGCGAAGGCCTTCATGGCTAATCCAATGAGAACATCGATCCAGATGTGTGGACGGCGGAACCCGTGATGGGGTCCGCCGCCCTCTTTCTTACTTCCGGGGCGCCTTCGGTTTCTTCGGAGGTGTAGGCGCGGGTTGCGCGGTTGACCCGGCAAGAGACTTCAAGCCGTAGAGCTTCAACATGTCGTTGATGTCGGTGGTTCGCAGATCAATGCCCGCGCCGCCGATTGGTATCATAATGATGCGCTTGTCGGCGAGGGCCTCGGCGATCTGGAGCTTCACCATGGCGGGTCCGCCTGCGCCGGCAAGAGCCTCGTTCATTTTGAGTATGCCCTGGGCGTCGGCGATGCCTTCGGCCTCGATGGCTTGGGCAAACCGCTGCTGTTGCTCGTAGTACGCATCCGCTTCGATAACGGAGCGTTCGTATTCGCCATCCGCCTCAGCCTCGATTTTCGCGATGTCGCCCTTGGCCTCCTCGACTTTCTTGAGGTACTCCTCCTCCGTGGCGCGTGTCTCGGACTTGAACCTCTCGGCCTGCTGGTCGGCGACTTTCTTCTCCTCGATGGCTTTCTGGTAGTCCGGGGGGAATCGGTAATCACCCGTGCCGACGCGTTCCACGATGACTCCGTACGGGTTCAGGATCTCGTTAAGCACATCAACGGCCCGTCTGGCTTTCTCGTCGCGTTTCTCGGAGACGTAGAAGTCCTCCGTGTTGAGTTCCCCGAAGATGTCGCGCGGTTTGCTACGGGCGATCGTGCGGACGATGTTCTCCTTGAGCCGCAAGTCGCTGTCGGCGACTTTTTGGAGGATCATGGGGGCCATCTTGGGGTCGATGCGATACGAGATAATCACATCGAGACTGATGTCATTGCCATCGACGGTCTTGAAAAGCAAGTCGTCGCGGTCGGGGCGGTCACCGCGCATTTTGGTCGCCGTCATTTCGAGGTTCTGCAAGCGGGTGTCGAAGGTGTTCCAGTCGTTAATGAAAGGCGCGAAGAAGTAGGTGGCGCCGGGAGCGTAGATCTCTTCCTGTACCCCTTTGTTACCGGTGAAGGAGAATTTGACCGTGCGCACGCCGACCTCCGTCGGGCCCGTGGAGTACGGCATGCAGCCCGGCAGTATGGCCAGCGCCAACAGGCTGAGAGCCAGGGCGGTCGTCTTGTAGTATCGGTTTGAGCGGGTCATTGGGCCACCTCCTCTCCGGGTTGCGGTGCGGCAGGCTGTGCGGGAGTCAGGTTAGGCGCGATGACCTCAGCAGGGCTTTCGAGCGCCGGTTCCGCAGGCGGTGGCAAGGCTGGCGGTGGGGGCGGTGGGGGCAGCGGCGGCGGTACGGGAATGCTGGAGAGCAGTTCGGTGGCCAACTTCGAGGGTCCCTGCGGCGCGGCCTTGGCATCGGCCATGGGCACCCCGAACAGGGTCAGCAGTTGGTCGAGATCAAGCGGGTTGAGACCGGTCTCGCCGCCCGCGGGGACGATGATGCAGTCCAAGCCTTTGAGCACGTCGGCCATACGCAAGGCGACCATCTTGTCGGCTCCGACGACCTGCATGGCGGTGTTCTTGAGTTCGGTGCGTTTGGCCTCGGCCAATTGCACGAGCAGGTCGGCCTGGGCTTTCTTCTTGCGGACGTACAGCTCGCGTTCGGCGTCTTTCTTGACCTTGTAGGCGTTCCCGCCTTCGAGGGTGATGCGCACCTGCATCTCGCCTTCTTGGGTGACGCGCTTGAGACTGGCTTCTTCTTTGGCCGCCCTGCCTTCCGCCTGATTCTTGAAAACCAACTGGTCCTGGAGCTTCTTCAGCTCGATATTGCGTTGGATTTCGTCGCTGTAACGGAAGTAGCGCACGAGCACGTGGTCTATCTTGAAGCCTTTGGGCGCCAGTTCTGCATCGAGCAGATCGCGCGCCATCTCGGCCTTCTCGACGCGAAGAGGACTATTGTAGAAGTCCTCCGTGGCCAGCTCGCCAAAGGCTTGTTTGAGGATGGGTTCGGCCTTGGGAAGGATGCCGTTGTCGTGATAGAGCAGGCCCGGCCCCACGCTATTAATCAGCTTGTAAGGGTCGACAATGCGGTAAAGGATCGTAACGTCCACATCCACATAAAAGCCGTCGGAAGTCTGAATCTTGGCGGCCTTGTCGGAAAAAAACGTAGGCCGGAAACGGTCACGGGTCGTCTGGCGAGTGGGAAAGTCGGTCAGTTCGAGCACTTGAATGTTCCGCGGAAAATGGTGGATGCGTTCCAATCCGAACGGGAGCACAAAGGCCAGCCCGGGGGGATAGACCTTCTCCTGGATACCCCTGTTGGGGCCCACTTTCGCTTCCTTGATGCCAAACTCGTTCGGGCGAACATACTCGAAACAGGTGTTTAGGATACCGAACGTAAGCAGCAGCAGAATCGCCACGATGGCGATGATGCCCGTAAGGCGCTTGGGCAGAGGGGGTAATTGGAAGCCCCCCTTTCCGCCAATGATCTCCGGGCCCATTCCTCCAGTTTCACGCGGGGGCATAGTCGAATCTCCTCAGTTCGCAGGTGGTATCTCAGCAATGCTGGGATCTACTACCTGAAGCCTATTCCTATTTGGGTGCAGAATCAAGCGGGCAACCGGCGCGCCCGGGAGCGCTGGCAGGCGCTCCCGGGATCCTATACAATCCCTTCCCATGGTGGACGTTCACGAACAGCCGCTTGTTTCCAAGCCCTTCGGTCTACGGGAAGCCCTGTTGCTGGGCGTTCCGGTTGCCGTTGCGCTGATACTCGGCTTCTCCCACCTGGGTATCCCCAGCCTGTGGCACGACGAGGCCGTACAGGTACTGGTCGCTCGTAACCTGTGGGAAACCGGACGTCCCATCCTTCCCAGTGGCAACCTCCACCCCGTGGCCCCCGTTTTCAACGTCTTGCTGGCGGGCTTCATCGGCTTCCTCGGCGATTCGGAGACCGTTGTGCGGTCGCCATCGGTTCTACTCTCCGCCGTCAATGTTGTACTGCTGTTCTTCCTCACCCGCCGCCTACTGGGCCGTGAGACGGCCTTCGTGGCAGCCTTCGCTCTGGCGTTATCTCCGTGGAGTCTGGCCTGGGCGCGCCAGGCCCGCTTCTACACCGCCCAGCAAACCCTCTACCTGCTGACCACGTGGGCCGTGTGGCACGGGTTGTCCGCGCGAACCCCAAAGGCCGCCGCCACCGGTGCCGCCGCCGCCCTGGCAGCGTACGTGCTCGGCATCGGCACGTCGCTGCATTCGATCCTGTTCATCGCCCCGGCCGGCGCCTACGCCGGTTGCCTGTTCCTCTACGAACGCCGCATTCGCTCGCGCTGGACGGCCGTCTGCGTGCTCATCATCGCCATCGGCGTCTCGACCCTGGTGTTCTATCGCTTGGCGCTCCCCCGGCCCGATGCCGACGCCATCTTCAAGTCCGGCGGCATCGGGATACACCTGCTGGACTCGGGTGGTTCACCGCGCTCGTACTACCTGCAGTGGCTGTGGGGCAATCTTGGCGTGGGATTCTTCATTCTGGCCGTGATCGGTTTCGTGTGGATGCTGCTACGCGAGGGCCGTCGCGGAATTTTCGCATTCCTCACGTTCTGGGCTCCTATGCTCGTGCTCAGCCTGCTCATTAGCTACCGCATTCACCGGTTCATCTTCTTCCTCTACCCCGCCTATGTCATCGCCTGTGCCTACGGGGCCGTGCAACTCGTGCGCTATGTGCGCAAGACGCCACGGACGCCGCTACGGATTGCCGCGTGCGCCCTGATCGTTCTCTTTGGGGCGCGGTTGGGCCTTTCGGCGTTCCGCTTGATGGTGGACTCGCTAGAAGTTGCAGGCGGCGCTCCCATCACTCTGGCGACGCGTCATCCCGAGTGGCGCGAACCGTGCCGATACGTGCGCGATCGCGCCGGTGAAGATATCGCGGTACTGACCACCACCTTCACCCCGGTGCTTTACTACGTCGGACGCGTCGACAACTGGTTCCCGAGTGCCCACCTGTTCTATGAAGCCGACGAATCCGGGGTAAAGGGCCTGGCCACCACGGATGAACTGGCCGCCTTCATGGACGCCCATCCGCGCGGCTACTACATCGCCGAATGGTTCCGCCTCTGGCATCCCGCGGTCCTGCGCAAAGAGTTCGCTTGGGTTAAAGCCCACATGACCCGCATCGACGAGGCGTGTTCCGGCGACGTGGACGTCTATTGCTGGGGACTGGACCCCTGAGCGTCCAGTAGCGGCGCCAAGTCGTCCCAATGCCGAAGCACCGCGTGCGGTGCGGGGTCCGCCGACACGTCCCCATTGGGAGAATAGGCGATGGCCGTCATGCCGGCCGCTTTGGCGCCTGCGATGTCGTGCGCCGGAGAGTCCCCAATGAACCACACATCCTGCGGTTCAATCCCCAGTCGCGCCGCGGCCGTGAGGAACAGAGACCGATGGGGCTTTCGAATACCATAGTCGGCGCTGGAGATGACGAACTTGAAGCAACCGGCCAAATCGTGCCGACCCAGTTCACGCGTCAACACTTCACCTGAGAACGCCGAATTGCTTAACACGCCGAGAGGCAGTTCCCGTGCGGTCAAGTTGCTCAGCGCCTCGGCCACGCCCGGTTCGGGACTCATCGTCGCGGCCGTTTTCCAAAACTCCCACTCCATCTCATCTGGAGACGCATCGTAGGCGAGTCCCAAGCGCTCGTCGGCCATTCGCCAGAACGACCGAACGGGCACCTCGATCATATGCTCATCGCGGTCTGCCCAGACCGTGGTGTGATACTCCTGAGCAATGTGAGCATACTCCTCCATGGTCACGCCGCGCGGGTTTCGAGCGCTCTCAAACAGTCGCCGACGGCCAGCCTGGTGGTCGAACGCGAACTCTCCCAGCAGCGTCCCACCCAGATCGAAGAGGATTCCTTTCGCGGGTCTCATCTCTATCATCTCAATGGCTCCTCACAAGAATCTGTGCAACCTATGTTGTTTTTCTGACCGGATAACAGACATTTTATGTGGCAGATCAACGTTTTTTCTCCGGGTTTATCCACAGAGTTTGAGGTACACGGGGCTTCCGTTCTTGCGCAAGGA
>JAACEL010000102.1 GCA_011682535.1 Nitrospiraceae bacterium
ATCATGCCGTACATCAGTGCGTCGATTATCATGTCGCTGCTGACGGCGGTCGTGCCGGCGCTGGAGAGGCTCTCGAAGCAAGGGCAAGAGGGACAGAAGAAGATCACCGAGTACACGCGGTACGGGACGATCCTGCTGTGCATCGTGCAGTCGTTCGGCATTGGGCTGTACCTTCAGAAACAGGGCCCACTGATCGTTCCGAACCCTGGCGTCGGCTTCTTGTTACTGGTGATGATCACGCTGACCACGGGTACGGCGTTCATCATGTGGCTCGGTGAGCAGATCAGCGAGTTTGGCATTGGCAACGGTATCTCGCTCATCATTTTCACGAGCATTATCTCGCGGATGCCGTTTGCCCTCATCCGCGTCATTCGGATGATCGGGCGCAACGACTTGAATGTTTTCCAGGCCGGCATCCTGATGATGCTGATGGTGGCGGTGATTGCGGGCGCGATTGTCGTGACGACGGGCCAGCGGCGGATTCCGGTGCAGTATCCGCGTCAGGTGAAGGGCCGCAAGGTGTTTGGCGGGCAGCGCAACTATTTGCCGTTGCGCGTGAACCAGGCGGGCGTGATTCCGATCATCTTCGCCAGTTCGATCATGATGCTGCCGCAGATGCTCGGCCAAGCGATTGCGATTCCGGGTTTGGACTTGGATAGTTTCTTCGCCAACTGGTTCTCTTATAACGGTTTCCTGTACAGTATGTGTACGGCGGGGCTCATTATTTTCTTCAGCTATTTCTACACGGCAATTACGTTTAATCCGGTGGAGATAGCGGACAACATGAAGAAGCATGGTAGTGTGATCATGGGCGTGCGTCCGGGCCGCGCGACGGCCGAGCACTTGAACAAGGTGATGGTTCGAATCACGCTGGTGGGTTCGCTGTTTCTGGCTGTCGTGGCGTTGTTGCCGAATGTGGTGTCACGTGCGTTGCAGGTGTATGACCCGCAGGTGGTGCAGTTTTTCGGCGGCACGACGCTGCTGATTCTTGTGGGCGTGGCGCTCGACACGGTACGGCAGATCGAGCAGCATCTCGTCATGCGCCACTACGATGGTTTTACACCGAAAGGCCGGCGTGTCCGGTCCAGACGAGGGTAGAGTAGTTATGGGATTGAAGATCGTCATGTTGGGTGGCCCCGGCGCGGGCAAAGGCACGCAGGCCAAGCGTATGGCGGGGAAGTATGGGCTGCCGCATATTTCGACGGGTGACATTTTCCGCGCGAATCTGAAAGAGGGCACGTCCCTCGGTCTGAAGGCGAAGGGTTACATGGAGTCGGGCCAACTGGTTCCCGATGAGTTGACGTGCGAGTTGGTGGCCAATCGCATTGTGCAGGACGACTGTGGCGCCGGGTTCATCTTGGATGGTTTTCCGCGTTCGCTGCCGCAGGCCGAGGAGTTTACGCGGTTGATGGAAGCGCGTGGCGAGAGCCTCGACGTGGCGATCGATATCGACGTGACGGACGAGGAGATTGTCGAGCGTCTTTCGTCGCGGCGTTCGTGTCCGAAGTGTGGCGCCATTTATAATTTGAAGTTTGGACCGCCCAAGCAAGAGGGCGTTTGCGACAATCCGGAGTGCGAAGGCGAAGCCCTGATCCAGCGCAAGGACGATTGCGAGGCGACGATCCGGGAACGCTTGCGGGTGTATCACGAGACGACGGAGCCGATCATCGCCTATTACGGCGATCAGGGCATCCTGAAGTCGGTGATGGGTACTGGAGTGACACCGGAGGTCGTGTTCGGAAAAATTGAAGAAATCCTGTCCGCAATGGGAGCCTAGTGGCCGCGTGATTGCCCTTCGAACGGAGAGGGAAATCGAGATACTGCGCCAGGCCAACCAGATTGTCGCGGAGGTGTTGGTGACGTTGGCGGACCAGATTGCTCCGGGTGTGACTACGGCGGAGTTGGACGTCGAGGGCGAGCGCCTTATCCGGGAGATGGGCGGTACGCCGTCGTTCCTGGGATATCGGGGCTACCCGAATGCGACGTGTATTTCGGTGGAGGAGGTGGTGGTGCATGGCATCCCGGGCCGGCGCCGGCTTGCGAAAGGCCAGTTGGTGAGTATCGACGTGGGTGTCTTTTACAAGGGGTATCACGGCGATGCGGCGCTGACGGTAGCGTGCGGCGAAGTCGATAAGACGCGCAAGAAGCTGATGTTGGCGACCGACCGGGCGCTGTCGGCGGGAATCCGCGCTTCGCGGGCCGGCAATTATTTGCAGGATGTGTCGCGTGCGATTCAGGAGACGGCGGAAGGCGCTGGGTTTTCGGTGGTGCGTGTGTTTGTCGGCCACGGTATTGGCACGGAGATGCACGAGGATCCGCAGGTGCCCAATTGCGTGACGGGTGACCGCGGGCCGAAGTTGAAGTCCGGGATGGTGTTGGCGTTGGAGCCGATGGTGAACGCGGGCACGGATGAAGTGCGGGTGCTTTCGGACGAATGGACGGCGGTGACGCGTGACGGGAAACCGAGCGCGCATTTTGAGCATAGCATCGTGGTGCGCGAGGACAAGGGCGAGATATTGTCCGCGAGCCCCAAGCGGATTTGGGGCCGGGCGTAACACGGGCTCGGATACGGATCATGAGGCGCCGAGAGAGATGCAGGCGCGAGGAGCATAGCATGAAGGTACGCAGTTCGACGAAGAAGATGTGTGAGAAGTGCAAAATTATCAAGCGCCATGGCCGGGTCCGGGTGATTTGCGAAAATCCGAAGCATAAGCAGCGCCAAGGCTGAATAACTCGGTACGTGGTGTTTCCGAGTAAGGGAGAATATTCTAATGGCACGTGTAGTAGGCGTCGATCTTCCGCGCGACAAACGTGTGGAAACAGGCCTCCAGTCGATCTACGGGATTGGGCTGACGTTTTCGCGGCAGATCCTTGCGAAAGCCGGGATCGATCCCGATCAGCGCGTGCGAGACTTGACCGACGAAGAGGTTAGCAAGCTCTCGCGTGTGATCGAGAACGACCACAAGGTTGAGGGCGATCTGCGCCGTGAAGTGACGGCGAATATCAAGCGGCTGATGGATATCAACTGCTATCGCGGCATGCGCCACAAACGCGGCTTGCCGGTTCGAGGACAACGCACCCACACGAACGCCAGGACGCGTAAGGGTCCGAAGCGGACGATGGTTAGGAAGAAATAGGAGGAAGATCGCGTGGCGAAAGATAAACGGAAGGCCAAGGCAGGAAAGAAGCGCCGTAGTGCCCTCAATGTGACCACCGGGGTGGCCCATATCCTGGCGACGTTCAACAACACGATCATCTCCATCACCGACCTGCAGGGGAATGTGATTGGCTGGTCGAGCGCCGGGCAGGTGGGCTTCGCGGGTTCGCGCAAGAGCACGGCTTTCGCCGCACAGTTGGCGGCGGAGCAGGCGGCGCGCAAAGTCATTGAAGCGGGAATGAAGGAAGTACGCGTACACGTGAATGGCCCCGGGTCTGGCCGTGAGTCGGCCATTCGGGCCATCCAGGCCGCGGGGCTCGACGTCACGCTGATTCGTGACGTCACGAAGATTCCGCACAATGGGTGCCGTCCGCGCAAGCGTCGGCGCGTGTAGCAGGCCGGGCGGCCGAGCGGCGGTGCCGCAGGGCGGCCGATATTCAGGATTCGACCTCGTAGCGCAGGCTCAATTCCCGAAAGGCTGACATACATGATTGCAAAAGAGTTTGAAATACCTAAGACCATCAAGATCGAAGAGGGCGCCACTGATCGGTTCGCACGGTTTGTCGTCGAGCCCTTCGAGCGTGGGTACGGCACCACGATCGGTAATGCCCTGCGCCGGGTTCTGTTGGCTTCACTGGAAGGATCGGCGGTGACCGCGATCCGGCTGGAGAACATACAGCATGAGTTCTCGGCCATTCCGGGCGTTCAGGAAGACCTGACCGACGTCGTCCTCAATTTCAAGCGGTGCGAGTTGTGCTTGAACGCGGATGAGTCCATTATCTTCTCGTACTCTCATAAAGGGCTTGGTGAGATCACGGTGGGCGACATTTTCAAGGATGTCGAGGTCGACGTGTTCAGCCCGGATCAAGTCATCATGACCACGACGTCGAAGTCGGCGAAGGTCGAGATGGAATTGAAGGTTGCCAAGGGGCGCGGGTACATTACGGCCGACCACTTCGAGCTTGAGCACGCGCCGCTGGGTACGGTGTACCTGGACGCCAGCTTCTCGCCGGTGACGAAGGTGAACTTCCTGGTTGAAGACGCGCGTGTCGGTCAGCAGACCGACTACGACCGTCTTATCCTGGATGTGTGGACGAACGGCGCGATTTCGCCGGAGGCCTCGGTTCAGGAAGCTTCCGAGTTGCTCATTGAGCACTTGAAGATCTTTGTGCGTCAGGACACGGAGGACCAGGGCGAGTCCCGCGGCGCCGGTTCCGAAGACGCCGAGTTGCTCGAAGCGCTCAGCCGTCCCGTCGACGAGTTGGAGTTGAGTGTCCGGGCTGCCCACTGTCTGAAGGCGGCGAGTATTCGCACCATCGGCGATTTGGTCGTGCGCACCGAACAAGAGATGTTACAGTTCCCGAACTTTGGCAAGAAGTCGTTGGATGAGATCAAGGCCATCGTGGCCTCGATGGATCTCTCGCTCGGCATGACGTTGCCGAGTTCCATGGCCGCGGCGGAAGCTCCCGTCGAAGCCGGCGATGGCGAATAACCCGTAAGGAAGCAGGATAATGAGGCACCGCAAAGCAGGTAGACGGCTCGGTCGCACCACCTCGCACCGCAAGGCCACGATGCAGAATCTTGCCGTCGCGTTGTTCACGCACCGTGCCATCGAGACCACGGTGGCGAAATCGAAGGAGCTGCGGATGTTTGCCGAGCCCCTCGTGACGCTGGCGAAGAAGGACACGGTGGCCAACCGCCGCCTGGCCTTTGCAAAACTCCGCGATGACAGCGCCGTTCGTGAGTTGTTTACGAACATCGGGCCTGCGTTCATCGAGCGCCCGGGCGGGTACACACGTATCTTGCGTCTGGGGAATCGCGCGGGCGACGCGGCTCCCATGGCCCGCATCGAGTTCGTCGAACTTGGCGAGTACCAGGAAGGCGAAGACTAGCCGCACCACGTACAATCCAGCAGCGGAGCAGACGAGTCGGTTTCTGCTCCGTTGTTTCTTTTGTCCGCGGGGACGAGGCGAGCGCTATCGAATTCCAGGCCGAGATTGTGGGGTGTGTACACGGCGGGTACGGTATGTGTCGTGTGGATGGGCAGGTGTGTTTCGTGTCCAATGCCCTGCCGGGCGACGTGGCGCAGGTTCGCGTGGCGCGGCGAACGCGCGGTGTTCTCTGGGGAGCGATCGTCACCGTCTTGCAGCCTTCTGCGCACCGCGTGGAGGCCCCCTGTCCTCATTTCGGCAGGTGCGGGGGGTGCACTTGGCTCCACTTTGCGTATCCCGCTCAAGGGGAGTGGAAGCGGCGGATCGTCGAGGATTGCCTCAGGCGGATCGCGGGTCTGGAGTGTGCCGTTGGCTGGGCTGAGGACGCCCGGCGCCGTCTGGGATATCGCACCCGCGCCACATTTCATCCCGATCGCGATCGGGTCGGTTTCTATGCGGGCGGCTCGCACGCCGTAGTTCCCATCGAGCGCTGTGCGCTTTGCCACGATCGCCTCAACGATTTGCTGAGCGAATTGCGCGGACGCCGGATCCACCAGGACGTGGAAGCGGTTGTCAATCCGGATGGGGACGAGGCGCTGGTATGGACGCGGCGCGTCGAGCGTGGCTTGACCGGAGTCGGCGCTGTCGTCGAGTCGAAAGAGCGTACTGCTGAGCCCGCCCATTTCCTGTGCGGCGGCGTGCCGATCGTCAACGGAGCGTTCTCGCAATCGAGCTTGCTTTTAAACCGGACACTGCTGGGCGTGGTCCATGGCATGGTGGGCGAAACCGACTCGCTGCTTGACCTCTATTGCGGGAACGGAAACCTCTCGCTGGGGTTGATGCCGCGAATGCGCATTCGCGGCTTGGACCACCACAACACCGTCATTCGCGTACTTCGCGCGCTGGGCCATGATGCGTATCGCACGGGGGGTGAGGGCGCGTTCATTTGCGAGATCGAGTCCGAACGGGGGGTCGTTCTTCTCGATCCGCCGCGCACGGGGGCCAAGGCTGTCGTCCCTGCGCTGGCGGCGTCGAAGGCCAGCCGCATCGTATACGTCTCGTGCGACCCCGCCACGCTTTCGCGGGATCTCAAGGCGCTAATCTCGGGCGGTTGGCAAGTGTCGGAGGCCACGGCGGTCGATCTCTTTCCCCACACCGCCCACGTTGAGACGGTGTGCAGGCTTGAGCGTTAGAGCAGTTTAAGTAATTCTGTAGCCACATCTGCTTGCTGTGGCATCGGCTGACTGCGTCACGAAACCTTGCCATAGCACCGCTATGGCTGCGTTTTCGTTCCTTCTCAGCCTTGTCCTCGCTGGTGCAGCTGCGGCCACAGAATTATTTAAACGGCTCTAGGCTCCCGGCAACCGTGCGGGACGCGGCTGCCTTTTGATACCATGCCTCATCGACAGACCCGGTATGCGGTGCGATTCTATCGCGAACTCATAGGAGTTTGACGGAACGGGCCCCGTTCTGAATGTGGCCGTTCGTCAGCCACACACGATTTGCGCAAGACCATCCCAGTTCTCCTCTTCTTTTTTGTTTCCGGCGCCTGTGGGTTGCTCTACCAGGTGGTGTGGGCGCGGAAGCTTGTCTTGTTGTTTGGGACGACCTCCTACGCGATCAGCACCGTCCTGTCTATTTTTTTTCTGGGGTTGGGCGTTGGCAGTCTGTGGGGCGGGCGCTTGGCCGATCGCTCGAAGCGTCCGTTGCAGCTCTATGCGCTGTTCGAGATCCTGATCGGCGTGTGGGCTCTGGTCTTCGTGTTTGCGATCGACTGGGGCGAAGCGGTGACGGTCGGCCTGTTGCGCGCCTGGGCCACGTCGCGCATCGCCGGAATCGTTCTTCGCGGTATTCTGGCGGCGGTGCTGCTGGCTGTACCTGTCGTCCTGATGGGGGCGACGCTTCCGCTGCTGGCCCGGTTCGTTTCGGCCGATTCGCGCGCGCGGGGCCTGCGCATTGGCACGTTGTACAGCGTCAACACCTTTGGCGCCATGGCGGGCTGTGCCCTGACCGGTTTTCTGTTGCTGCCGTGGCTGGGCTACACGCGCGCGACGCTGCTCGGCGCTCTGGCGAACGGGGCCATTGGTTTGATCGCGCTTGCGTGGGCGCCTCTGGCGCAGCGTACGCCGGCCGCGCCCCCTTCGGATCTGGCCAAGAGGCTCCAGCGCTTGACGCCGGTGTTTGTGGTGGCTGGGCTGGGTATCCTTACGCTCTACGCTTTCGCTTACCAGGTGTTGTGGCCGCCGCTGCTGGGCGTGTTGGCGCCGGGGCTGGCGGTGGCGTTGCTGAGCGTCGTGCGTGCTGGGCGGGGGGGCGCCGATGCCGCCAGTGCGGGTGGCGACATGGTTGAACGAGGGGCGATCTGGCCGGAACGCGTGGTGTTGGCGGCCTTTGCCGTGTCCGGGTTCTGCGCGATTGCGTTGGAGGTGCTGTGGACGCGGCTGTTGACGATCGTGTTCCTGGGAACCACGTACGCCTTTACGACGATGCTGGCCGCGTTGCTATATGGTATCGCCGTGGGTAGCGCGTTGGCCTCTTCACTGGCCGACCGGCGCAAGCATCCGGTGGCGCTGTTCGGCGCGGTGGAGATGGGAATTGGCGTGTCGTGTGTGGCCATGCTGGCGGTATTCGCCTGGCTGCCGGAGAAGCTGCGCCTGATTCAGGAGGCCAGTGGTCATGAGTGGGGCCACCTTGTGCAAGCGAAGTTTTTTTTGTCGTTCGTCGCCTTGTTTGTGCCGACGTTTCTTTTCGGCATGACGTTCCCGCTCGTCGTGCGTACGCTGGCCCGGCGGCGCGCGCGACTCGGACGCGATGTCGGTGCGCTGTATTTTGCCAACACGATCGGCGGCGTGTTCGGGGCCATCGCGGGCGGCTATGTGATCATCCCCATGTTGGGCGCGCATCATGGCATCGTGGCGCTCGCGTGGGTGTTGTTCGGTGTGGGGGCGTTGCTCGTGCTGTCGTCGCCCGCACAGGGCGTTGCGCCGAAGGCGGCGATGCTGACTATTGGCGTCCTGCTGATGGTGGCGGCGGCTTACCGGGCTCCCGCCGATATCACGCAATCGCTTAGCGCCGGGTATATGCCCGGTGACCATCGTATTATCGAGTACCGCGATGGTGTGGAGGGAACGGTGGCGGTTTCCGAACCCGTAGGCGTGCCGACCGGCTCGGACCGCGTGCTGTGGATCAACGCGGTTCAAGCGACGGTGTCGATCGAGAAGGGCGTGAAGATGAACCGGTTCCAGGGGGTGCTGCCGTTGTTGTTCGACCGGGATCCAAAGACGGTGCTGTTCATGTGTTTCGGTTCTGGGATCACTGCGGGCACCCTGGCTCTTTCGGATTTTGAGCGGATCGATGCGGTGGAAATTTCCGCTGATGTGCTTGAAATGGCGCCGTTTTTCGAGACGGACAATTTCGGCGTGATCGACAATCCGAAGGTGAACCTGATCGTCGACGATGGCCGGAACTTCTTGCTCACCACGGAAAACGACTACGACATTATTACGTTCGAGCCGATGCCGCTGGCGCTTGCCGGAGTGTCGACCTTCTACACACAGGAGTACTATGGCCTGTGCCTCGACCACCTCACGCCCGGCGGGCTGGTGTCGCAATGGGTGCCGCTGCACAGTCTCGACGGCGACGTGGTGCGGTCGCTTATCTACACGTTCACCGACGTGTTCCCCGAGTACTGCGCGTGGTTCGTCAACTCCGATCTGTTTCTGATCGGTTCCAACGAGCCCTTGTGGATCGACTACGCCAAAGCGCGGGCCCGTCTGTCGAAGCCGGCGGTCGACGCCGCGTTGCGTGACGTGGGCTTGGGCGATCTTATCGAGGTGCTGTCGTGTTTCTTTATGGGCGGGGAGGCTATCGACGCCTATGTGAAGGGTGGTAACGTCATGACCGACGACCGGCCCTGGGCCGAGTTTGTAGCGCCGAAGCTCATCTATGAACGTACCGTGCAGGACACGCTGGGGCAGATTCAACCGTTCTTTGAGAGTGTGCTCCCGTTACTTAGGCTGGATGGTGTGGCGGAAGCGGAGCGCGCAGCGATCGCCGAGGCAATCGACCGGCGCTACCGCTCCAAGTGCGCGGTGCTCGATGGGCTGCAGATCTACTACGGGGGCGCGTTCGGCGGGGATCCAGGCGAGGACTTCCGCAAGGCCTTGGCGTTCGACCCTGGGGATCTCACGGCGCGCTATTACGTCAAGGAGATCGCCGTGGCCGAAGCGCGCGGTTACCGTAAGCGGGGCGAGCTGGATGCCGCCGCGAAGGCGCTGACTGACGCGTTGGCGTATGTGCCCAACAGCCCGGCGTTGTTTCTGATGCTGGGCGACGTGCGGTTCGAGCAGGGCAGGGGGGAGGAGGCGTTGCGCAGCTATCGGCGGTACGTGGACGTGGGTGGCGCCAACCCGCGCGCGCTCGAGCGGATGGAGAATCTCGAAATCGTCCCGCAATAGGGGGCTATGGCAACGGCTCCTCGGTGATGGCCGGGCGGCCGCCCCAACGGGCTATGATGAGGCCGTCGTACTGTTCGGCGGTGGAGGACACGGCGAGCACCGAGGCCCGCAAGGTCTCAGCGCTGTAGGGGGCGCCCACAATGGTGTGCTCGAAGCAGACGTTGTTCTTGGCGTCGAGTCCGAAGGCGCCGAAGCACATTCCGTCGTTCTTCCTGAGCAGGAAGCCCATGAGGTCGTCGACGATCTCCACGTCAGCGACGACCACTGCCCGCACACAAATGATGGCGGTCTCTTCGTTCCAGGGGGCGGGGAGTACGGCGACTTGTGTCACGCTTGAACCGCGCGCCACGTAGATTAGGGGTTCGTCCACGTGGGTTACGGCTGCATTTCCAAACAGCTCTCTCAACTGTTGGCGTGTGGTGTTGTAGCATGTTTCCTGGGCGGCCGTGGCGAAGTTCACAGTGGCGGGGCCTCCTCGTTTTCCACCGTGATCGGGTTGATGACGACTTTGTCCCCCTCGTAGCCCACGGCCACGTGCTTGTTGTCGAGTCCTTCGTCGCCAGGACATGCTGAGGCGAGTACGGTGCTGAGCTGTTGCTCCAGGAGCCTTTCCAGGGCCTGTTCGTTTACAATATCGCGGCCCTTCTCATAAGCCCAGTCGACGAGGGTGGAGTCGAATCGGATGACAAGCCGCCGCACTCGGAAATTGCCGGCGAGCTGGTCCAGCAGGGCGCGGACGCGTTTCTCTCCGACGTTCGGCGATTCGGGGACCGATGTGCACACCAGGTCGATCTCACGCATCATCTCGGCGCCGAGGGCATCCTCCAGGGCGTCGCGGTCATGATCGTCCGGGCGGGGTATGAAACCGGCACGTTGCTTGGCCCGGGCGTCCTGCTTCATGGACATGACGACGATGGCATCGCTCAGGTAGAGCGTCGCGCCATCGGCTTTGGTCAGGTAGCCGTCCGCGAAAGCTTGGGCGAGCAGGGCGCGGATGTAGGGGTGACATCGATCGACATTGTCCAGACGCAGGACGCACCAAGGCGTCCGGGACAAGTGCTCGAGCGCGGAGGGCATTCCATACCCGATGAAGCCCGGCGGGGCTCCCCACAGACGGGTGCGGTCGGACTCGCTTGAATAGGTGGCCAGGTCGAGCGCAAGGACGCGGTCCTCCGATCCGAAAAGGGCGCGGGCCAGTGTGGCCGCCAATGCACGAGCCCGGCGGGCGGCGGCGCCTGCCATGAGCACGCAGGCGTTGGGGCGCCGATGGCGCAGATCGAGACCCCGAGTGGTCACCGCGAGGTGTTCGGTCAGTTGATCCTGGGCTTCGGGGGCGATGACTTGTTCGTCGGCCAATTCGGCGCGCAGCGTGCCGAGGTGGTCGTCTAGATCAAGGGGCTCGCCGACCATTTCACGGACGACGCGCTCCGCGTCGCCGAGGCGCACCTCTGAAAGACTGTTGGCGACGGCGTAACCCACGCTCTGCTCAAGCACGTCGATGGCCTTGTCCGGGAAGCAGCGGTTGTGGAGGCGGGCGCCGGCGAAGTCGACCATCCATTCGAGGACGTTGTCGTCTACGGTGATGCCGCTATTCTCACTGAGGCTCTGGCGCTGAGCGTGCAGGATGGCGAGGGTGGCCTGCGCGTTGGGTTCGGGGACGGCGACGTATTGGAAGCGGCGTGCGAGGGCTTTGTCGACTTGGATGTAGCGGTGGTACTCTTCGTCCGTGGTGGCGGCGATGCACCGCATGTCGCCGCACGCGAGGGCGGGTTTGAAGATGTCGGCCATGGAGCGCCCGCCATCGGCGCTACGGAGCATGTGGGCCTCGTCGATGAACAGGATGTCGTCATCCTCGCGGACGCGATCGAGTAGGCGTGTGATTCTCTCCTCAAGGCGTCCCCTGACGCCGGAGCCCGACAGAATCGACGAGACGGCCACCGAGATGACCCGGGTGCTCGCTGGGATGGCGGGGATTTTACCCGCGGCGATGCGCCGGGCGAGTTCTTCGGCGATAGCCGTCTTGCCGACGCCGGCATCGCCCACGAGGATGGGGTTACGCTTGGCGCTGGCGCAAAGGATTCGGATGACGTGTTCCAGTTCCCGCTCGCGGCCCACGACGGGGCTTCGGTTCCGCGCGGCTGCTTGGCGGGCGAGATCGACGCCCAGGCTTCCGGCGGGCGCCGATTCGAGGGGGGGAGGTCTCAACGGCGTATCAGGAAGTGGCGCCTGTTTGTTCGCCTTGTTGACCTCGAAACCGGCTCGTTTCAGGATGACGGCGGCCAAGTCGCGTTCCGTGGCCTCTTGGCCGTGGCCTCGCTCGCGCGCGGCTTCGAGGGCTTGCCGGGCCAATTCGGCCGGGGCGAGTACCTCACCGGCGCTGCCGTACTCCAACCGATGGCGCAGTGAGGCGGCCACGGCGGCGGCTTTCAGGTCGGGGCTCATGGACTCGGCCAAGGGGCCGTGGCGTTCCAACAGCGTGAGGAGCCAGTGGTGTATGCCGGGGGCGACTTTGCGGAGCGCGGCGCTCACCAACTGCTTCGAGCCGCTGTTAAGCATTTGCAGCGCGCTGTCGTTCACGGCGTCGTTAGACATCCCGACCCCTTTCCTCGGCGGTGGGCTGGCCGCACCATGCAGCGGTACCGTTTCTCTGGGAATACTCTTCGCGGAATGCGCACTATTGTAGGTTGGCGCGTCGGGCGTGTCAACCGTGCCAGAATCCGGTGCATTTTATGCCGGTTTCCCATCACTTTTCTGGCTCTTCCGGTTTTTGCGTACTTCGTTCCGATACCGCCTTTTTGACAGGATAACAGGATGAACTGGATGATTTGCATCCT
>JAACEL010000103.1 GCA_011682535.1 Nitrospiraceae bacterium
TTGTTATGCTCAAGAACTTGCGCCTGGTTTGTCAAATCGCCGTGATCCTCGTCTTTGTCTGGACCATGGCTGTCGCTGCGGCGCCGCAAGAGAGCGACGATGCGGCGGCATTCCGGAAGCTACGCAAAGAGGCCGCGCATCGGAGACGGCGTATTATCTTCGACAACGACGGCAACGAGCCCGTGTATTACATGGACGAACCCACGGCCGACGCCTTGCTCGAAAAGCGCACCAAGGGTGTGTTGGGCAGCCACGTTGACACGATCGTTTACTGCACGTGGAGTTCCGGTTTCAGCTACTTCACGCACAACACTAAGGTCGGCGTGGTCTTCGATTGCACCGCGGAAGAGCCCGGCAAAGGCCCCGGTTCCGGGTTCTCCAAGAATAAGACCCGAGCCCTTATCGACCAGGGCACCGACCCTCTCGATATCATGGTCGACTACTGCCGTGCCAACGACATCGAAGTGTTCTGGTCGATGCGGATGAACGACGTCCACGACGCCTGGGGGGCCTGGTACTCGCCCTTTCTGTTCCCTCCGCTCAAGAAGGAACACCCCGACTGGCTCATGGGAACCAAGGATGACAAGCCCGAGAACGGCGGGTGGAGTGCCGTTGACTATGGGCGTCCTGAGATACGCGATCTCGCGTTCAAGTACATTGAGGAAGTGTGCACCAACTACGATGTCGACGGCGTCCAACTGGACTTCTTCCGTCATCTCAATTACTTCCGATCCCACGCCATGGGCAAGCCCATTCGTTCCGACGAAGTGGCGATGATGACGGATCTCCTGCGCCGGATTCGTACGATGGCCGATGACGTCGGACAACGGCGCGGACGCCCCATCCTCATTTCCGTGCGCGTGCCCGATTCGGTGGCGTTCAGTCTCGCCGTCGGGTTGGACATCGAGGGCTGGATGGCGGGTGATCTGATCGATCTCTTGGTCGTGGGCGGCTACTTCCGCCTCAATCCGTGGGAGAGCAGCGTCGAACTGGCCCACAAGTACGATGTCCCCGTCTACCCCTGTCTTAGCGAGTCGCGCTTGAAGGACGAGGAGGCCCGCAAAATGCGGGGGGGCGTCGAGGCGTATCGCGCCCGGGCCATGAATGCTTGGGATGCCGGCGTGGACGGCATCTACATGTTCAACTTCTTCAACCCCGCCAGCTCGCTGTGGCACGAACTGGGCGACCCCAAGACTCTGGCCCGTTTGAACAAGACCTATACTACCACCGCGCGCGGTTTCAGCAGTCTCGAATTCTGGTACAAAGACGGCTGGCGCTTCATGAACCGGCTGTTCGTGACTCCCGACACTCCGCTGAAGCTATCCGGTGGGGTCACCAGTACCGTCGACTTGCGCGTAGGAGAGGATGTACCGGTTCAAGCCCCACCCAAGATCTTCCTGCACTTGCGTTGCGAGTCGCTTGACGACGCCGGGGATCTGGTTCTCTCCTTCAACGATGTGCCTCTGAGTGGGGCCGTGCTCACAGGCGAGTGGGTAGCCGTCCTGGTTCCCCCGCCGTTAGTCAAGAAGGGGAACAACGTTATTGGCATCGCGCTCAAGGATGGCTGCCCCGAAGGTTCCGTTGTGAAAGATGTTGTCATGCGCGTCAAATATGAGTAGGAGTGCCCGCGGCATCCGATGAAGGGAGCGTGTGAAATGTGGTCGGGAAGGAAACAGATGCTCCGGTGCGTGGCGATCGCGCTGATGGCCCTGAGCGGTTGGGAGGCAAGTGCAATGGCCCAGGTAGACGGCAATGGCGACGTGCTGATCAACGCCAAGGACGATGGGTATCGGGGTATCTGGTACGCGAACCAGAAGAGTGGTGATGAGTACGTGTACAAGTACAGCGGTGGGCTTGGAACCTACTGCGCCAAGCATATTCCCCTCGCTTGGTACGCGCCCGAAGTCGACAAGACTTTTTTCACTTGGGGCGGCGCCTACAAAGACAAGAACACGTTGGTCCATATGGTTTCATACTATGACCACAAGACCGGCCAGGTGCCTCGTCCCACGATCCTGCTCGACAAGAAGACCACCGACGCCCACGACAATCCCGTTCTGGGGCTCGATGACAGAGGATACGTTTGGGTGTTCTCCAGCAGCCACGGCACCTCGCGCCCCTCCTACATCTCACGCAGCGCCGAACCCTATTCAATCGAGAAGTTCGAACTGATCTGGCAGGGCAACTTCTCCTATCCCCAGCCGTGGTATTTTGCTGGGAAGGGCTGGCTGTTCATGCACACCCACTACACCGGCGGGCGCGCCATCTGCATGTCTACCAGCGAAGACGGCGTCAACTGGAGCGAGCGCCGTTTCTTGTCCCGCATGGCCCAGGGGCACTACCAGATTAGTGGCCGTTTCCAGCAGAAGAAAGTCGGCTCTGCCTTCAATTACCACCCCGAGGACAAGGGCCTGAACTGGCGAACCAATCTCTACTACATGGAGTCGGCCGACTTCGGCCAGACCTGGAAAGCCGCCGGCGGCACGGTTCTGGAACCGATGCTGACCGATCCTCAGTCTCCCGCTCTGGTCTACGAATACGAGTCCAAGAAGCTCAACGTCTACCTGAAAGACATCACCTTCGATCCCCAGGGCAATCCCGTCATCCTCTACGTTACCAGCAAGGGTTTTGAGTCCGGCCCCGAGAACATGCCCCGCACCTGGACCACCGCACGCTGGACCGGCACGGCCTGGGAAATCCGTCCTAGTGACATCATTTCGGACAACAACTACGACATGGGGTCGCTCTATGTCGAGTCGGACGGCACGTGGCGGATTATCGCCCCTACCGAAGCCGGTCCGCAGCCCTACAACCCCGGTGGCGAGATCGCCATATGGGTGAGCGGCGACCAAGGGCAGTCATGGAGCAAGGCGCGCCAGGTCACCGAGGATAGCCCCTACAATCACACCTACGTGCGGCGGCCCGTCAACGCCCACCCCGGGTTCTACGGCTTCTGGGCGGACGGGCACGGCAGGAAGGCTTCGGAGTCGCGTCTGTACTTCTGTACCAAAGACGGAGATGCCTTCCGGCTGCCCGCCACCATGGAAGGGGATTTTGCGGCGCCCGAGCGGGTCAACTGAGCGCGTGGCGGAAGGCAGGCGCGCTTCCTCCAATGTCAGCCGAACCTTCTCTGGCATTGCGGCGACCTCGTCCCGCCCGTGTCCCGGTCGCCTTGCTCACTACACATCCAGGCGCTTTCCCAGCAATGGGGGCGAAGCGCTGTAACAAGCATCCACGTCCACCGAGCCGATCCCGCCACGCCGTCTGGCGTACGTGCCCTTGACCTGATATGCCACGGGTTCCGTCGTGATGATCGATACCGCCATCCGAGCCCCAGCGGGGATGGCGCCGGCATACGCCTCGAACAGGCCATCGCCCAGAATCAGCCGTTCTGTTCCGTTCGCCACACACCCCATCACAGGGAACGCCCGGGGGTAGCCGTCCGAGTCCACAAACGCCGCCGCGCGTACCGCCGACAAACGCCGAAACTTCGCCGCGACTTGGCGCGGCATACACCGCCGCGCACTACGTCCCGGGCCGGACATGGCCGCAACGGCACGGACCTTCGCAAAATCGAGCAGGAGCCGGGCCTTCGAGAGGCGAATCCTTGCCGAAGCCTCCTCGATGATAATGCTCCCGGCGGCCCGAATGCTTGTGTAGGCATTGTACCGAAACAGAGGCTGGGTGTTCAGGTACTCCACCCGCTCACCGGTGGTTTCGAACCCCGTGAACCGTCCCTTCAGACTCCAACCTTCGAAGGACTCGTTCAGTACCGCCACCGACACCCGCGCGTCCATCAGCAGATTACGCCGCGACTTGTTCATGAAGAACTCGGCAAAGATCAACTCCCCCTTACCATACGGGGTCAGGCTAATGACGGGCACGCAGTTTGGGCAGCCCTCTCCATCCAGCGTCGCCAGGAACTTGGGCGTCATCTCTCCCGACAGCGCCGCATGCAGGTCCTTGTCCAATGAAGTCGTCATGACGCCGCAGCCTCCGCCACGCGGGTTGGGCCGCTCCAGCGTGCATGCATCGAACCTGACGCGCGCGCCACCTCGCACAGGCGCTCCATGGTCTCCGGAAACAGCAGCGGCACGCCGTCCAAGGCGAACGGACGTCCCAACTGTGCGTATTTCGCCGTGCAGAGGTTAGAGTAGGCCAGCAGGTCGTGCCGCTCGGCGTGAGGGAGTGCCTCCGCCACGAAGCGTGCCACCCCCGCAATCTCATTTTCCGTGGCCGTGTAACCCGGGACAACGGGGGTGCGCACCCACAGCGGCACTGCCGCCTCTGTCAGCAGCCGGGCAGCTTTGTCCACACGATCAAGCGCCACGCCCGTCCAGGCTTCGTGATTCGCCGGGTTTGCCGTTTTCAGATCCAGAAGCACCAGGTCCGCCAATCCTACCGCCTCTCCGAGCACGCCTTCTCCGGCCACGCCGCACGTGTCCAACGCCACGTGGATGCCCGATTCACGCAGCAGACGCATCAGTCCAAGCGCGGCGGCCGGCTGGGCCAGCGGCTCTCCGCCCGACAACGTCACGCCGCCGCCCGACTCCTCGTAGAACGCCGCATCGCGCACTACACGGTCATGAATGTCTTTCGCCGTCATGCGCGTGCCGTGCATCTCAAGCGCCGATGCCGGGCAGTACGCGACGCAATCGCCACATCCCGTGCAACGCCCACGAGCAACGCTGATCCCGTCCGCGCCGGACTCAACCGCCCCCTGCGGACACACCGCCACACAGCCCCCGTCGTTCAGACACCGTCCGCCGTGCCACACCACCTCAGGTTGCGGGGCGATGGACTCGGGATTGTGGCACCACGGACACCGCATCGGGCACCCCTTGAAGAACACCGTTGTGCGGAGTCCGGGGCCATCCTCCGTGGAGAACTGCTGAATGCTGAATACGGTTGCCTCAACGTCAGACATGCGGTGTCAGGTTGCACTCCATCGTCCTACGAACGCTGCGATTCACGTGCGATGATCTCCTCCTGGATTTCCCGGCCCAGATTGGTGAAATACGCGTTGTAGCCCGTCACCCGCACCAGCAGGTTCGGGTATTGATCCGGAGATTGCTGCGCTTTGCGCAGCGTGTCCGCGCCAATCATGTTGATCTGAAGCGCCGTACTTCCGTGCCGCGCATATCCACGCAGGAATCCGGCCAGTTTCTCCAAGTGTTCCTCGTCGCACACCAGCGACGGCGACAGCGATATTGTGTGCGACATCCCGTTCGGGATCGCCTCCGGCCCGATGCTGGCCACCGAGCGCGCTGCCGCCGTCGGGCCATGCCGGTCCATCCCCGTGACCGCCGCCACTCCGTTCGACAGATACGCGCCTCGGGGACGCCCGTCCGGCGTCGCCGCTGTCAACGGGGCATAGGCGATGCCGTAGTTCCACGACAGATACCCCGCGCGGTAGCGTCTGCCCGTCGTCGGCGCAGTCAGCGAAGCCGCTTCCTCCGACCACCATCGCGTGATGTCCCGCGCCATCGCGTCCGCCGTCTCGTCGTCGTTGCCATACTTCGGCGCCTTGTTGAGCAGCGTCTGACGCAGCAGTTCCTCGCCCTCGAAGTTTTTCTCCAGGGCGGAGCGAAGGCCGGCCATGGACACTCGCTTCTCCGAGAAGACCAAGTGGCGCACGGCCAACAGAGAATCCGCTGCCGTTGCCAGCGCCACGCCTTCGACCGTGATGAAATTGAAGCGTGCCCCGCCGGCCGTGATGTCGCGCCGGTTCTCGATGCACCCGCCCACCAACGCCGACAGATACGGCGTTGGTTCGTACACTGCCCGCACTGTGTCCGCCTGGTTGTTCAACTCGACCAGACGCCTCAGGCAAAACGACAACTGTTTGCGAAAGGCCGCTTCGAAATCCACCCATCGCTCCATATGCTCCGGATCCGCCGTGCGCGGCCCCAACTGCCGCCCTGTTGCGAGATCCTTCCCCTGAAATAGAGCCAATTCCACAGGCTTCGCCAGGTTGAAGTTGACGTCCACCGTGCCCGAGCGATCGTCCCCCTGCCGCGTGTTCTCCAGGCAGCCCACCGGCGCATAGTCCCATAGATCCGCCTCCGGAATGCCCTCCGATCGCAACGCCCTCATCGAGGTCTCGTCGAAATTCAGCAGGAACGGCGCGCCCTGCGAACGTGCCAACAGCCGGCAGACCTCCCGCATCAAGCGGTCGGGCGTGTTGGCATGGAGCCGGACGTTCGGTTTCGGCTCGAGCAGGTTCATCTCCTCCATCACCGACAGCATCAGGTATGTCAGGTCGTTCGTCAGATCCTCCCCGTCCGGACCGCAGCCCGACAGCGTGATGAGCTGCCCGAACGACGAGTTGATGCCCTGATTGCGCCCCATACGCCCCTGGTAGTCGTAGGCATAGTTCGGCTTGATCCAGAAACAGCGCAGCAACTCACGCGCCTCGTCGGGCGTCACGCGTCCGGCGGCAAGGTCGGCCTCGTAGTAGGGATACAGGTACTGATCGATACGTCCGAACGACACGCCCGCGCCCGGGTACGACTCGCACGTCAATACCAGCATGTGGGCCAGCCACAGCGACTGCAACGCCTCATGGAACGTCGCTGCCGGTTCCCACGGCACCCGCCCACAGAGCCGGGCCACCTCGCGCAGCTCTTCGGCGCGTGCGCCGCCGCATGCCTTGGCTTGTTGAGACGCAACCTGTGCGTACCGGGCCGCCAATGCGCGCCCGGCCTTACATGCGATGACGAACGCACGCAACGCGTCCCGTTTCTCCGGGTCGGACTCCTCCGCGAGCGCCTCGCCGGCCTCCTCGACAATGCCCCGGTAGCCCAGGCGCAGCACCTTGGGATAGTCGGGGATGAGGTGCCCGGGAACCGCCCCGCAGTTGCCCAGACCCACGTCGGAAGCCGCACAGACCGCCGCGCGAAAGCGCTCCGCGCTCTTCTTCCTGCGCCGGGCCTCGTGCCGATTGAGGCAAAGCGAGAGCGCCACATTGAACTGAGCCCCGACGATCAACTCCCCCTCAAGGATGTCGACTGGAAGGTGCTTGCGCAGGATCTCACTGAAGAACAGCGCCACGCGCACGATCAGGGGTTCCCGCCAGAAACTCTCAGGTAGCGGGACCGTCTTGGCCGCCGCGGCCAGCGAGTCCTCATACGCTCGCAGAAACAGCATCATCTCCGGCACGATCGTCCAACTGGCGTACCGGAAAACGCAGTCCCACGGCTTGCCCGTCGAGAACGGCATCACCTCATTGCGGAACGCTCGGGTGTTGAAGGAGAAATACTCTTCCCGCAGACGGCGCGTCCGCTCCGACAGGCCCGCGGACGCTCGCCACAATCCCTCAGCAGAGGATGGGGAAACCTGAACCGACATAGGACGCTCTCCAGGATCAAGATCATGTCCGGGTCTCTCTGCATGATAGCCCAACACCCCCCGGCGTGCAACGATTCCGCGCTGGCTGCGGAGCCCCCACTGGAAAAAGATACGCCTCGTGCGACGGCACTCCTTCAGTCCTGATCCGTTTTCGCCCGTCCCAAATGCTCGTCCATGAACGAGACCAATGCCGCTACATCCACTTCGTGTCCCCCCTCGTGGACGTGCAGCGCGACGTTCTCGGGTTTGCCGAATAGGGTGTAGACTTCCTTGATGGGTTCGAGCGCTTGGCGCGCCAAGGGGACGTTGAATTGGGTCTCGGGTTCCTTCAGGCCGTTCTGGCATTGGAGGGGGCGGGGGGCGGTGAGGGCGTAGATGTCGGGGAAATCGACGAGGCCGCGCAGGCCGGGGAGCTTCCAACACATGCAATGGTTCTGTTCCATGTGATCCATCACCGTGAGGAACCCGCACGACACCGTCGCCGCGCAGCGCGTGTCCATCGCGCCCAGCCACATCGCCATTTCGCCGCCCAGCGACAGGCCCGCGCAGCCGATGCGCCCCGCGTCGATGTCGGGCCGCGCCAACAAGTAGTCGATACAGCGCATCACGTCCCACAACCGCTCGCCCATCAGCGTCCGGCCGTCTTCGTAGACCTCGTGCTGGCTCACGTCGGGGGACACGGTGACATACCCCGCCTCAGCGAGCGCGGAACCGAAGGCGTGATAGGGCGAGTCGTCCGCTTGGTCATGGGGCGAGTTCCGTGTGCTGCCGTGTCCGCCGATGCAGACGACGCCGGGGGCTTTGCCGCTCACGGAATTCGGGAAACCGACCTTTATCCGTATTCGTCGCCCAGGCGTTGAACTGATCTCGATTTCTTGGAGCGTGAAGTTGTCTCTGAAGTCTGATGATAAGACCTCCACGTCCAACGGCGCCGGCTCTTCTCGTTCAACCAAGTCCGACATCTTGAGCAACTCAAACAACTTGGCGCGCGTGTCTGCCTGCCATACCCGCGCTTCGCCGGCTGATTTCAAGACGGGACGCACCGACACGTTTGCTCGTTCCGCCGTGTTTTCTTCACCGAACGCATTCATCCCGCACCCCACGATTGCCACAATCAACAGACCTCGCCATATCCTCATTTCGATTGCCCCTTCGCGTCGATGCCGCGCTTCTTCGCGACGGGCCTTCGTCCCCATTCCGTCGCGCGCGCTGGGTCATGGTTGGGATTTGGAACCGGCATCGCCGCGTCGAGCGAGTCGCGCCACGCCGCCAATCGCTTCCTGAGTTTCTCCGCGCGTTTTGGCTGTTCGGCGGCCAAGTTGCGCGTCTCACCGATGTCGTCCCGTAGGTTGTACAATTCCAGCCGCCCGTCTTCGAAGAACTCGATCAATTTCCAGTCCCCCGCGCGCACGGCCCCGGCCGGCGTCGAATGGTGGTAGTGGGGATAGTGCCAGTAGATGTTCTTGCGTTTCAGGCGTTTTCCGCCTTTCAGTAGCGGCACGAGACTTACGCCGTCCAGTATGTGAGCGTGCGGCTGCGCGGCCCCGCTCACATCCAGGAAGGTGGGGTAGAAGTCCACACTGGTCACCGGCTCGTCGCATGTTGTCGCCGCATCGACCACCCCAGGCCAGCGCACGATCAGCGGCTCGCGGATCCCGCCTTCGTAGAGCGTGCCCTTCTCGTCCCGCAACGGCGCATTGCTCGTCACCGCCGGCCCGGCCTCGTCGAAGCGCCGGTACAGACCGCCGTTGTCCGACATGAACACGACCATCGTGTTCTCTTCCAGATCCAGTTCCCGCAGCTTCGTCATGATCTGTCCGACGCTGTCGTCCACATGTTCCACCATCGCCGCGTAGATGGGGTTGTTGACCCCTGTGGCCGGCTTTTTCTTGGCCTCATACTTTTCGATCAGCGCCTGCCGCGCCTCCAGAGGAATGTGCACGGCATAGTGCGACAGGTACAGGAAGAATGACTTGTCCTGGTTGGCTTCGATGAACGCCTCCGCATACTCCGTCAGCGTCTCCGCCAGATAGGCGTCCTCGTCGAGTTCGATGTCGGGGTGTGTGTCGAACTTGAAGTGGCGTCCGCCCGTTACCAGCATGGCGTCGAAGCCCTGCTTGTCGGGGAAGTACTCCATACCGCCCAGATGCCACTTTCCGAACATCCCCGTTGTGTAACCGGCCGTCTTCAGGGCTTCGGCTATCGTCACCGTTTCCAGCGGCATGTATTGCTGCCGGTTTACTGGAACCTCCAACTGTGCGTAGGGACGATAATGGCCGGGTATGAAATCGGTGATGCCGATCCGGGCCGGGTACTGCCCCGAGAGAATACTCGCACGCGTCGGTGAACACACCGGGCACGCCGCATAGGCCGAGGTGAATCGCACGCCCTGTTTGGCCAACGCGTCGATGTGGGGCGTCTCATTGAAGGTGTTGCCGTAGCACCCCACATCGGCCCAGCCCAGGTCGTCGATCAAGATGAACACGATGTTCGGCGGACGTTTCGTATCCGTCTGCGCGCGAACTGTCCCGCTCCCCAACAGGCCGGCGGCCGTCGCTCCCACCACTCCGGCGCCAATATTCCCCAGAAACTCCCGTCTCGTCGTGCGTCGCATGGCTGACTCCCTGGTGTTGGGACAAGTCTCATCCCATACCTGCCATTTCTACACCAACCCACCGGCGCGTGCAACCTGCGGGCAGAACCGCGCCCGGCGCGAATTATTCCCGAGAATTTTTCATTCTTTTCACATTGGCAGGAATTTTTCCCACGCGGGAACTATTTTGATGTATGATATAGAGAAGTCTAAACACATTTTCAACGCGGTAAGAGGAGTTCGGCGATACGTCGAGGGGAAAACAAGAAACGGCGTTGTGGCGAGAGTCGCAGTGTTGATACGGACACCCTGAGTCGAGGGAAGATGGATAGGCTGTTGAGCACAGTGATGAAGTCGACCCTCCGTGGCAAATGTCGTCCTCAAAGTCGGGCCGCCAGCTGAGCTGGGGAACCGGCGGGGAGCGCTATGGCTCCTTCCGCCCTTTCTTTATTCTTGTAACGAGGAATCGGTGATGGCAGGTCGGCTGACGCGAAGGAAGTTCCTGGTTACTGCGGCCGCCATTGGGATGGCGGGAACGGTCACGGGATGTCCGCAGTTGGCCCGGGCCGTGCGGATCTGGAAGCGTGCAGGACGTGGGCGCCGTGTTTCCAATGCCGCCAAGAGTCATAACGCCAACATCCTCTATGCCACGCAGGCCGCCGCGCTGAACAACCCCGCCCATCCCGGCGACCGATCCAAGGTTGTGCCCCTCACCATCAGCGCCGCGCGCCACATCGAACTGTTCGGCCTCACCGGCGCCATAGCCGACCTCCGCCATCTGTAGCGGCCCTTGAGCGTCCGGTTGCCCCTTCGTTGCCTCCCCCTGCACGCTATGCTATGCGGGGGTCTGTGAACGAACGAGGGGATCCCTTAATGCCGGCCATTATCTGTGCAACCGTGCTGCCGTTTACCGGGTTACCCAGCGATCTCGATGTACGCGTATTCCGAACGGTGACCGTCTTCGAGGCGGAGCCGTACCTCAACTTCCCGTGGAATGAGTTCGACCCTTTTGGATATGATGTGCAGATGTTCCCGATGCAAGCAGAGAGATGCCGCATGTCAAACGAGAGGCTGTGCCGATGCTGCTTTGCATAACCACGGGGTTGACATCCTGCATCCACGCCGCCACGGCTGACGAATTGGCGCCGCCAGGCGTAATCATCGATCACCTGCCCCAGAGTACGGACCTCTATGTTGGCTCCCCGGCCATTGCGGTGCTTCCCAACGGCGATTACGTCGCCTCGCACGACCTATTCGGTCCTCATTCGACCGATGACATCACCCGCGTCTTCGGCTCGCCCGATAAGGGCGCCACCTGGGAACTGCTCACCGAGATTAAGGGGCAGGAATGGTCGTCTCTCTTCGTGCACAGAGGCGAACTCTACCTGATGGGGACGAGTGCCGAATACGGACATTGCGTCATCCGGCGTTCCGCGGATGGTGGAAAAACCTGGACCTTTCCTAGCGGTCCGGATTCTGGGCTTCTGTTCGCGGACGGGCCTTACCACAGCGCTCCCGTCCCTGTGCTGATACACGACGGGCGTATCTGGCGAGGCATGGAAGATGCGCAAGGCCCTGGGAATTGGGGAAGCCATTTCCGAACCTTCATGATGTCCGCCTCCTTGGACGCCGACCTGCTCAAAGCGTCGAGTTGGACGAGCACCAACCGTTTGGGCAGGGATCCGGCCTGGCTGGATGGCAAGTTCGGCGGATGGCTCGAAGGCAACGTGGTGGCCACATTGGATGGCGATATTCTCAACATCCTTCGGGTGGATTATCACCCCGAGGGGGGAAAGGCCGCTGTCGTAAAGGTGAGCACCGATGGGAAGACGGCCTCGTTCGATCCCGCGACCGGATTCATCGACTTCCCCGGCGGCTGCAAGAAGTTCACCATCCGATACGACACCGTCTCAGAACGCTACTGGTCGCTGACGAACTACATCTGCCCCCGCGACAAAGGCGGCAATCCGGAACGCACGCGCAATACCCTCGCATTGACGACTTCCGAAGATCTCCGGCACTGGAGCCTCCGCTCCATTGTGCTCTACCACCCCGACGTGAAGCGCACTGGTTTTCAATATGTCGATTGGCTCTTCGAGGTAGATGACATCATCGCCGTCTGCCGAACCGCCCACGACGATGGCGTCGGCGGCGCGCACAATTGCCACGACGCGAACTACATGACCTTCCACCGGATCAGGAAATTCAGGGAACGGACTCTTGAAGAGCCGCCGCGATCCGCCTGATACACCTTGCGCGGAAGCACCATGTCACCAAAGGTGGTCAGATTCTGTTTGATCTCGCTACACATGGCCTCTATCATCGTGTTCACATTGGACCCTTTTCTTAGCAACAGTGGTACCGTTTGAAAACGGGCAATGCGCCAGAACGCGATGAGGTATCGGTTTGCTTACCGCATC
>JAACEL010000104.1 GCA_011682535.1 Nitrospiraceae bacterium
TCGATCTCCTTCGCCAGCAGGAATCCCGCCGCGCACTGGCCGATGAAACGCGTCACGCCCTCGGTCGAAGCGTGGGCGCGATGGGCCGTGCCAAACGCGTCATTCACGTAGACGTCGCCCAGCTTGGCGAGCTGACGCGACAGTTCCTCGTCGTTCTTCTTCTCGCCTGGCTCGAAGCGGGTGTTCTCGAGCAACAGAATATCGCCCGGCGCCAACGCGGCCACGGCCGCCTCGACTTCGGGGCCCACGAGCGCGTCGGCTTTGGAAACGTTCCCGCCCACCAACTCGCGCAAACGATCGGCGACCGGGTCCATCTTGAGCTTGGCATTCGCCGCGATGATGGCCTGCTTCTCGTCTTCCGTCTCCGCTTTGGCGGGGTTACCCGGCCGGCCAAGGTGCGACATCAGAATCAGCATGCCGCCGCGCTCCCGAACATAGTTGATGCTCTGCAGCGCGGCCTGGATGCGCGTGTCGTCGCGCACCGTGCAATCCTCGTGCTGCGGGACGTTGAAGTCCACGCGCATCAACACGCGCTTCCCGCGAACATCCAAGTTCTCGAGGGTCAGCTTCTTCATCGCGAAATCCGTTCTGCTAACTCCAGGTACGGGTCCGCGCGGACAACCCGCGCAGCCCCGCACGCATAGGTTTAGGCCATTTTCTTGAACAGATCGATGCAGCGGTTCGAGTAGCCCCACTCGTTGTCGTACCACGTCACGATCTTCAGGAAGTTGCCGGGCTCGTCCATCACCGTGGTGCACAGCGAGTCGAAGACCGACGACGCCGGGTTGCCGATGATGTCGAACGAAACGATCGGCTCGTCGCAGTACTCGAGGATGCCCTTCAGCGCGCCCTCGGCCGCCGCTTTGATCGCCGCGTTGACATCGGCAACCGTCGTGTCCTTATCGAGTTCCACAACCAAGTCCACGCACGAACCGTCTTTCACCGGCACACGCATGGCCATACCGTCAAGCTTACCGTTGAGGGCCGGCAACACCATACCGACGGCGCGGGCGGCGCCCGTCGTCGTGGGGATGATGGCCTCGGCCGCGGCACGCGCACGGCGCAGGTCGCTGTGCGGCATGTCGAGGATGCTCTGGTCGTTGGTATACGCGTGGATGGTGGTCATCAGACCGCGCTTGATGCCAAACTGCTCGTGGAGCACCTTGGCAACCGGGGCCAGGCAGTTGGTCGTGCAACTGGCGTTCGAAACAACCTGGTCTGACGGCTTCAGCGCGCCGTCGTTCACACCCATCACGATTACGGCGTCAACGGCGTCCTTCGGCGGCACGCTCAGCAGCACCTTCTTGGCGCCGGCGTTCTTGACGTGCCACAGGCACTGCTCTTTCTTGCGGAACACACCCGTCGACTCGAGCACCAGCTCGACGCCCATGTCGCCCCACGGCAGTTCCTTCGGGTCGCGGACCGATGTGACCTTCACTTCCTTTCCGTCGACAACGATCGAGTCGCCCTTCGCTTCGATGGCGCCTTGATACTTGCCGGATACACTATCATACTTCAGCAGGTGGGCAAGGGTCTTGGCGTCCGTCAAGTCATTGATGGCGGCTACTTCGAAATTGCTGTCTGCCATCAGCAGCTTGAAGACGTTGCGTCCGATACGACCAAACCCGTTGATACCAATCTTTGTAGCCATTTCCTGTTTCCTTTCGTAAACCAGAACGCGTCAGTCCCTTCCGCCGTGCGCGAGGAATCGTGCCGCATGCAGAGCCCAAAGGGGCACAACTCAAGACGTACAGGGAATAGGTGCCAGGGGAAAGCCTACCCAAGGAGGGAATATCAATCTGCCCTGAACCACACGGCAGGGCTCTTCCTCTTTGCCTTTTTCTCGCCCCGTATGATGCCACACGGCAGCGCGGCAAGTCAAATGTTCAACGAAGGCTACAGAAGGCTACGCTACGCGGCCAATTGGCACACCCCCCAATAAGCGCCGACGCTCCTATCGGTGGTCGTCGCACTCCATCTCCATCGCCATCGCCGCCTCGTTCGCCTCCTCCTGCGTGCGGAAACCCAACCGAAGATTGTTGATGATCATCTCGATCCCGTTCTGCGCCAACGCCCGCACATAGGGCACCTTCTCGAACGAAACCGCGTTCTGACTCACGCCCAGCCACGTGCGCGCCGCAAGAGCGTTCATCTCGTCGTCCGCACGCCCCGCCCAAGCCTCCACCTCCAGCGTCGCCGCCAGCCGATCGAGCAGCACCCCCTTCTCTTCACTCGACACCGCGCGCAGAAATCCCTCGAACTTGGGCTTCGACAGACACGTCCCGCGCCTCGGAAGATGCTCATTCACGTACGCGTAGGCCGCGTCCGACGAAAACGTAAACATCCCATAGCCCGGCATGTCCGCCAGACGTTCCGAGCCGCTCACCAACTCCGGCATGCACGCCTGCGAATCCAACCCGTAGCTCGACAGATCTGGCGTGCGGCGTTTGGGCACGATGGGCTCGGCGCCAAAGTAGGGCCGGTAGATGAACAGGTGCGCCGGAAACGGGGTTCCCTGCTCCTCGTGACACGCCCACGCATCCGCCAAGAACTCACGCGCCCGGTTCAGGTCGCACGGCGACATCGGCAGTTCGTGCATCCGGTCCCGGAGCTGCGACGCCACGTAGTCACCCTCTTCATATACACACACGACGTCTTTCACGCCGATGGCGTCGTTGAACAGCGGGACCACCGCATCCACATGCCCGTCGGGCGTGTCGAAGAAGAGCGCCAACTGGCGCGAGCCTTGCCCGTCAGGTCCCGTCACGATGCCATACGAATAGGCAGGACCCAACGAATACGACTCCTCGATCCCCTCCATGCGCATCCGGGTCGCCAAGCGCTTGGCGCGCTCGCCCAACGCTCCCGTGCTCGGCCAACGCGACATCTCATTGAGGAACCACACAGCCTCCGGGCATCGCGCGTCTTCCAGCAACCGGAACCCCTTGTCGCGCAGGCCCGCTTCCACCTTCTCCTCCAACCCCACCATCAGGTTGGCGCTCAGCAGCGCGGCCGCGGCCGACGGTTTCTCGTTCACCATGTGGGCCGCCAACTCCGCCGCCGCCACAAAACGGCTGCCGGGCGGTGTGTCCTCATCGACAAGCGACTCCATACCCGTCAGCACCCGCTCCACGCTCTGCGGATCCGCCGACAGAGTGTCAATCGCCTCATCCAGCATCTGGCGCGTGGTGCCCTCAAAGTCCGCGAAGAACGAACGGTATCGCTCGATCGGCACGGAGTCTTCACAATAGCCATAGACGGGCCCAAGCGAATACTTGCGCGAGTCGGGCACTCGCGGGCTCTCCAGAGCCTTCAACAACACCGGCCCCGCACTCGCGCGCAGGTTGGCTTCCTCGTCCTCCGACAGAATCTCCTCGCGCAACGCGTGGAACAACAGCGTCAACGCGCCGCCCGAAACACGCGGGTCGAGATCGTACGCGGCCAGCCACGCCAGGTCTTCACCCGGCGACACCATCGCATCGAGGAGGTCAACCAGTTCGTCCATCGTCACGCCATCGTCACGCTGCACATGCAGATCCCTGAGCAGAGGCCGGACCTCGTCACGCGTCAACGAAGCAGGATGGTATTGGGGCTGCTGTGTGTTCTTCCCCATGGGGGTCTCCGAGGCTGTGTTGAATTGCTGTTCCCGCGTGGACTATCTGCTTGCGGAAAACGCGCCCTTTTCCCGCAAAGGACAGTAATTATAGGACTTTACGCGCCGAGAAAGCAAACGGCAAACGCAATTCCCGAACGCCGGGTGGTGTATTGTGGCGCGCCCGAAGCGCCTGGTTACGCGCAAGCTCCACCCAGCCACGCGGGGCTTGAGCGGCACTCGAGAGGGAACTCGCTACACGTTCGCCTGAAGAAACGCCAGACTCGCGGCAACTTCTTCCCAGAGATCCCCACGCACGTTGTCCTGCTCGTACACGTACCACTCGACGCCCGCCTCGGCCCCGGCACTGAAGATCGACGGCCAGTCCAACACGCCCTGCCCCAGCGGCGTAAACACCACGTGGCCTTCCGCATTGCGATCGCCCGCATGATCCTTGACGTGAATCACCGGACACCGCCCCGCGTACTTCCGAAGGTAGGCCGCCGGATCCGCGCCGCCCACATGCACCCAGGCCGTGTCCAACTCCGCAAACAGATTGTTCGCGCCCGTTTCTTCGTAGAGAATGTCCAGCTTGCAGCGCGAGTCGCCCTCGTAGAACCCGAACTCCCGATCATGATTGTGATACGACAACCGCATGCCGGCTTCCCGCAGCTTCGCCCCCACCGCGTCGAGCCGCCGCGCCCCTCGCAGCCAATCCTCGAGCGTTTCCTGGCAGTCGCCCATCATACCGCCCGGCGCCACGTCGAGCGCGCCTACGGTTTTCCAGAACCCCGACGCGGCCTCGAAATCATCCTCAAACGGCTCCACCCCGCAATGCGCCGCGATCGCCTTCAGGCCGGCCTCGTCCAACGCCGCACGGATCTCCTCCGCCGAGATGTCGGGCATGCCGCTCCACTGCACAGACTCCCACCCCATCTCCCGCACCCGCTTCAACATCCCCGCCAAGTCATCCTTCCCAGGCTCACGCATCGTGTACAACTGCAAAGCGATTCCGCTCATGATCCATCTCCTATCCGTAGCATACCCCTCCCCGGCATTCTCCACGCGCACCGCAATCAAGTCAAGCCATCCTCCGCCACCCAGGCCGAAGCAAAGAACACTGCGAGATCTCTCTTCGGTCGAGATGACAGGGCTGGGCGACTGATGAACGGCTTGACGAAGCGAACAGGCGTTTCCCTACCGTACTACCTGTCATTTCGAGCGTAGCGGGAAATCGCATTGACAACAGCCCGCTCCGTTCGGGAACATGAGGCTGCGCTACCCATTCCAACCCTGGAAAGTGAGTACCGCATGCTGCAAGGAATCGACCACGTCAACATCGTCGTCACCGACCTTGAACGCTCGGTGGCGTTCTACACCGAACTGCTCGGCTTCAGCGTCACGAAACGCGCCGTACTCGAAGGCGATTGGATCGAAGCGATCGTGGGACTGGCCGGGGTCCAAGTGGACTGCGTCTACCTCGCCCCGCCGGAGCCGGGCCCGCGCGTCGAGCTGCTCTGCTACCGCGCGCCGCGCAGCGCCACGCTTCCGGACACCGCCCAAGCCAACACCGTCGGCCTGCGACACCTCGCGTTGCGCGTCAGCGACATCGAAGGGCTCCATGCCCGGCTCGAACAGGCCGGAGTCGCCTTCATCGGCCCACCCACCGCCGTACCAGGCACCGCCGTTCGCCACGAAGAAGGCCAGAAGCGCCTCTGCTACTTCCACGACCCCGATGGCGTCCTGCTTGAGATTGCCGAGTATACGTAATCAGGTAGACACAGCGTCCAGCGTTATCGTGCAATCTCTATCGCGCGGACGCCCCTGTACGAAGGCCCTGTCGAGATCGTAGTCCGCGTCGAAGCCAACGCCCGCCGCCAATTCATACGTGTTCACCGACAATGCGTTCCCGTCGACCTCGATCACCTTGAACTCAAACGGCGCCGAAGCGAAGGCCGACGCCGACACCAGCACGCTTCCCTCGCGCTCGGCGAGTGTGTTGATGTGGTTGTGACCACTCAGCACACAACATAGCTGAGGATGGCGGCGAACCAGGTCGAGCACGGTGTCGCGGAACCCCTCGGGAGGCACGTGTACCGCCTCGGGCAGCCCCGTCTGCGCCGACGAGACACCCAACACGGGCGAGTGCGTGCACAGTACGTGGGGCCGGTCGGGATAGCGTGCAATCACACGGTCGATCCGGGCGAGCTGCGCCTCAGAGAACCTCGGCGATTGGATGTCGCGCCACCAGAAATCGGTCTCGCCCCAATGATTGGGCACGACCTGGACCACACAGTCGCCCCGCACGATCTCGAACTGAATGGAACCCGGCGCGAACCATTGCGGCGCGCCTTCCAGCCAACAATCCCGCGCGTCGGCACGGGTCAGATCGTGGTTGCCCAGACAGGGGTAGAACGGCACCTCAAACCGGAACGCGGACACAGCCTCACGAATCAATTCCGGGCGGCACGCGTCGACGATGTCGCCTGCATGGGCCACGAAATCGGTCGCGCCGTCACGCGCAATCCATTCCCGCAACAGGCGCAACAGTTCGGGCAGACGCTCGGGATACCCAGGCTGCATCTGAAACTCCATCGGCGCGGCGCCCAGATGCGTGTCGGCTATCAAGACAAACCGGGCCACGTCAAATCACCGCGCCAGGCTGTCGCCCGAGCGCTCCGGCGTTCCGAGGAAGCCGTCCGACCAGAACACCGGCTCGTACCCGCGCTCCGTCACCCACCGCAACGCGGTACGCACTTTCTCCATAACCGTCGGCTGATACAGCGGCAGATCCTCCCGGAAGTACTGCTCGTGAATAAGCAACTCCACCATCTCGGCCGTCTGCGGCGTCGCAGTGCGCCCACCCAGGTAGACCTCCACGTCCTCCACTTCCAACGCGTTGACCACCGACGCGCAACGCACGAACGTCAACCCCGTGTCCCAGTCGTGCCACGCCCCGCGCGTGTCGCCGTGCGCGCACTGGCCGGCGTCCAGGTAGTAGCCCGTCGTACACTCGCCCTCGTAGCCCTGCACGTCGAACAGCGCGACAAGGCGCTCGATACCCCGGTCGCGCAACGCGAACGCGGCGTCCCGCGGACACTCGGCCCAATGCACCGTCGTGGTCGTGCCAATCGCCCCGTTACCCGCGAAGCGGCGGATGTGGCCGCATACCAAGTCGTAGTCGTGGGCCATCTGCGCATACCGCGCGTGCCGGTACGGCCGGTCGGGCTTGTCCTGGAGCGCGTGAAAACTCAGATGAAGCCAGTCGGTGTTGGCCTGCCACTCCCCCCGCCACATGTCGGGCATCTGCGTCAAATCGAAACCATCGGTCTGATAGTAGATGTTCAGATGGACCTTGGTCCCGAACGTCTCGTGCATCTCGCGCCAGAAGCCCAAGTACCAGTGGTCGAACAGCGACGGATAGCGCTCGGCGTGCAGACCGAGGTCTTTCAAGAACTCGATGTTGTCGTCCACGCTGAAACGGTAGCGCTTGCGGCCGCCCCGATCCCACAGAACCCGGATCGCGTCCCGCGCCTCACCCGCCTCGGCCGTAATGCGGTTGTCCTTCGCGCTCAGGGCGACCGGACACGTAAAAGACTCGTCCGCCACCTTCGCCGCTACCCCGTTGACGCGAACCTCCTGCCCGCGCGAAACCGTGCCGCGCACGGTCACCGTCAACGCGTCGCCGCTCTCCACGCCATCGTGCCGGTTCAGCACGTCCCCATCCAGCGGCTCAGTGATCCTCACACAGTCCATCGTCCGATCTCCCTCTTCGTCAGCGGCGGCCCGGTAACGGCGACTATTCTACTATCTGCTGGCCTCGTATGCCCGCCGCAAGGCCGCGCACCGCTCGCGCATCCCGGCCAGGATCGTCTGATACTTCTCACTGTCCGCCAGATTAGTCAACTCGTCCGGGTCGGCCTGCAGGTCGTGGAGGAACTCGTAAGGAGGACGCTGCTCGAAATAGCTTGCGTACACATACCGTTCCCCGCGAACGCCCTCCCACTTCGGGATGTCCGGATGCTCCATCAGGTGTTCACAGAAGAAATCCTTGCGCCAATCCCGTTTCTTGTGCGAAGAAAGCAACGGCACGAGACTCCGCCCTTGATAGCCCGGCGGCGGCGTCAGGCCCGCGAGTTCGAGGATCGTCGCGGCCACGTCGATGTTCAACGCCATCTCCTCGCGCGTCGTGCCACGCCGGGCTTTGGGAAGGCGGGGGTCGTAGACGATGAGCGGCACGCGAAGCGACTGCTCGTAGTGCGACCATTTCCCCGCGAAACCACGGTCGCCCATGTAATAACCGTTGTCGGCCAAATAGATGATGATCGTATTGCGATCCAAATCCAGCCGTGCCAGCTCCGCCCGAATTCGCCCGATCGCGCCGTCCACCCCCGAGATCATCCGGTAATAGGCCCGCATGTTGCGCTGGTACTTCTCCGGCGTGTCCCACCGCCAGAAGTAACGTTTCCGGTTGAGCGACGTCTTGAGGAACTCCGGCTGCGACTCGAAAATGGCGGGGTCGGACAGCCGCGGTGCAGGTATCTCGACGTCGTCGTACAACCCGTCCACCGCCCTGGGCCACGGGAACGGGTTCTCCTTGTCCCCATCCTCCGCGTGCACCGCATTGAAACTGATCGACAGACAGAAGGGCTCCCCCTCCTTCGTGTCCGCCAGAAACTCCGCCGCCCGATCCGCCGCCAGTTCCGTTTCGTGCCGCCGCGAACCGTCGGGCTGTTCCTTGAAATACGGATTCCGATCCACTGGCTTGAAATAGTCGAACATCGCCGCCCGCGAATCGCCCTCGACCTGCACCCCAAACTTGCCGATGAAGCCGGTGCGGTATCCGGCCTGACGCAACTGGGCCGGATACGAGGCTTCCGCGTGCGCCGCACGGATCGGCGGGGTGCCGAACGTGTAGCCATGCGTGCGTTCGTATAGCCCCGTGAAGATGGAGGCCCGGCTCGCCGCGCAGATCGACGTCGTCACGAACGCGTTCGTAAACCGCACCCCGCGCGCCGCCAGCTCGTCAATGGCGGGCGTTTGAATAATCGGATGCCCCGCGCACCCCAACGTGTCGTTGCGCTGATCGTCGATCAGCAAGAACAGAATGTTGGGCCGCTCTCTATTCGCCGCCGGGCGTGCCACGCGCGGCCACGCCAGGCAAGCCGCCGAAGCCGCAAGAAATGTCCGTCTATTCATTGCCCGTTCCATCAACAGAACTCCCTTCATGCCTACAAGACGGCCTAGCCGCGCTCACAGGATATCCAATCTTGTCTATCCTGACTATCCTGTCGAGAAGACACGTCACCGTGATCATGAACCACAGTACCAAGCCACCTCATGTTACCGCAATCCGTGATTGCCGCTATCTCAGATTAGCGTCTGCCACGCTCGCTGGAATCCCTGTGACATCCCGCAACCATCCCGCAACCATCCCACAACCTCACCGCAAGCCGATCATGGTACGGACACGCGCGCGAAACAACCCCGGCGCGGGCGTCCCGAAACAACCCTTATACACCGGTTACCCCATTATATAGAGTCCCGTGGAACTCATCGGCAACACGCCTGGTTGAGTTCAACGTGGCACAAGCGCACCATTTCAATGTTACGTATAGTCCTTAGAAAAAAAGAGTTGACACCGGTTACCCTAACCGCTACACTCTCCAGTCGAGGTCGGTTGAGCCCCGAAAGGGGCCACGTGATGGCAGTAAGGGGCGCCACCAGCTAAGGGGGGCGCCCGTTGTGCTGCAAACCACCATGGAAAACCCGTCGGACGGGGCTGCCCGACTCCTCCGATAAGGTTTCTTTGGCGGGAATAAATGGTTCACGAGATCGGGCGGGGCTACGGAGCCCAGAGGAGTTAACGATATCATGCAAAAACGCAAAGGTTTCACATTAATCGAACTGTTGGTCGTAATTGCAATCATTGGTATTCTTGCAGCGATCCTTCTGCCTGCGCTTGCACGCGCGCGTGAAGCGGCCCGCAGAGCCAGTTGTCAGAACAACCTCAAGCAGATAGGCCTGTCTTTGAAGATGTACTCGAACGAGGCCAAAGGCGAGAAATTTCCGCCGAACGGCTACGCCGGTGGCGAAACTTGCGACAACTACGGCCTTGACTTCATGTGGCAGGGCAACGTTATGTATCCGGAGTATCTCAGTGACCTCAACGTGAACGTGTGCCCGTCGGACGCCGACGGCAAAAGCAGCTTCGCTGATGGCCGCTGGAACATCGGCGGCGACCCGAACCAGGGCTACGCCCCGTGCGAGGTGGACACGCTCTCGTACGTCTATGTCGGCTGGACGGTCGACGAGACCTTCTACATGCAAGACGGCGTCGACCAGAACGACCCCACCATCCCCACCGATCTGTCCGCTCTCGGTATGTACATCGACCCAATGTTCGTGGGGCTCTTGAACGACCAAATCGCCACACCGACTGGCAGCGCTACCAACGCGGGCGAAGCCGCGAGCTACGCAGACAAGGATTACACCTTGACGAAGGTCAGTGGCGAGTCGAAGACGATGTATCGCCTGCGTGAAGGTATCGAGCGCTTCTTCATCACCGACATCAACAACCCGGCTGCCAGCGCCCAGGCCCAGAGCGAAATCGCGGTCCAGTTCGACATCGTCGACACCGACCCCTCCGATTTCAACCACATCCCGGGCGGCGCCAACGTGCTCTATATGGACGGCCACTGCGAATTCCTGCGCTTCCCGTCCGAGCACCCGGTCAATCGCGCCTTCGCCGTCATCACCGGCCTCTTCTAGCCATCGCGCAGCAACATTCGCGCTATTGCTTGGGTTAGCCGATGGGAATGACTTGAGGTAGGCTGCCCAACGGCCGCAGTCCGCGTTCAACTTGCGGGCTGCGGCCGTTTCCTTTTCATCCATCGCTCACGAGACGGTACGACCCTCGGCGAACTACAGTGGATTGGCAAGAAGCCGAGCACACGGAGAAGCTCTGCCGAAGTTCTCCTCCCCGGCATACGACTGATCATATGACCCGCACTTCCCGCCTCCCCGCTTGCTGAACAGGATTGACAGCAGGCCTGTCTCGCCGTAGGATGGTAAGAGACCAAACCGTTGTACGGATAGTCAGGACTCAACCAATACCATGGGAGCAAAGGAAGCTATGCGAAAGACGAACGGTTTCACGCTCATCGAGCTGCTGGTTGTCATCGCCATCATCGGTATCCTCGCCGCAATCCTGCTTCCGGCCTTGGCGCGGGCCCGCGAGGCCGCCCGCCGGGCCAGTTGCGCAAACAACCTCAAGCAGATCGGCCTCGCGTTCAAGATGTACTCGGGCGAATCCAAGGGTGAGAAGTTTCCGCCAAACAAGTACCTCAGCAGCGACACCTGTGACAACCCCACGCTCGACTTCATGTGGCAAGGCAACACGATGTTTCCCGAATACCTCAGCGACCTCGCCGTGAATGTCTGCCCGTCGGACGCGGACGGGATCGCAAGGTTCTCCGAGGGAAGATGGAACATTGGCGGCGACCCGGACAACGGCACATCCCCCTGTCGAGTCGATTCCCTGTCCTACACCTACACGGGCTGGACGATTGACGAATCGTACTACATGGTCCCCGGCGTCGACCAGAACGATCCCAATATTCCGCTGGGCATTGCCGCCTTCACTGCGCACCTTGAAACGGATTTCCTTCTCCAACTCACGGGCATCATGGGCGAGATCAACAACGCAAACACGATTGCCGAGGCGTTGGAGGCCATCGAGAAGGACCGATCAATAACACTCACCTCGGGAGAAACGAAGAACCTTTACCGGCTGCGTGAAGGCATCGAACGATTCCTCATCACCGATATCAACAACCCGGCAGCCAGCGCAGAAGCCCAGAGCGAGATCGCGGTGCAGTTCGACACCGTCGACACCCAGCCCTCCGATTTCAACCACATTCCGGGCGGAGGCAACGTGCTCTACATGGACGGACACACCAAGTTCCTCCGGTTCCCGTCCGAGCATCCCGTATGCAGAGCCTTCGCCATCATCACCGGGGCGGCCGCTGATCTGTAGTAGACCTAGCCCGCATCGCTCACCATTGCTCGCCGCGGCCATTTTCATACTGGCCCCCTGCGCTCGTGAACAAAAACGTGCCGCCATCCCGCCGCGAATCGGCGCGGTGTACATTTTCGAACTATCCACGCCCGCTTTGCGCGCCTCCTAAGTCATATATCCTTTGAACTTACGCTAATCTCAATCGTTGGCACACGACTTGCTTTAATCCTGCCACGGGGAATCGAGAGGCTCGAACAGCAGCCTCAGCGGCAGGAGAACGAGAAAATGCAAACGACAATTCGGACCCAATCACCACTGAGAATGCTCTATTGCTGGGCAATCCGCGGCCATCGCGTCACCTGTATCGTACGGCGCCCGTACCTGATGGTGCTGGGCTTCATACTCTACAGGACGACCTACGTGCTGACGGCGTCTGTCTAGCGCGCAACGCTCACCATTGCTCGAAGCAGAGCGTTTTCGCGAGCGATGCGCACCAGGAACTCACTTGGGCGAAGAGAGGGTCACACGGACGGCGCCCCCGGCCAGGAGCGCCGTCCATCCTTGATCCACCCCGCCCAACATCACCACCATCCTCCCCTGACTCATCCCCCGTTTGAAGCTTGCTGTCCAGTGACCGGTTCCTTTGCACATCCAAGGCGTAGTCAGACGAACCCCCTCACTGTGGTTCACCCTAGCGTGAGTTTACTACGGACGTGTTGATTCTAACAATGGTGTGAC
>JAACEL010000105.1 GCA_011682535.1 Nitrospiraceae bacterium
CGCATCCCTAGAGTGCGGTAGCCCCTACCCTTCCACCCCCTCCACCCACACTGAAACGAGCACAGTGCGCCCCTCCCACGCAATCGCCGCGAAGCCGCGAACATGGTAATACTGGAAGTACTCGCTTGTACGAGTGACAAGCGCGGCTGGACAGCTTCCGCAAAAACGGCTAAGCCTACACAAAACACTTGACATGGGGAGCCCGGCAAGGTAAACTCTTTACAATAGTGATAGAAACGGTTGCCCCTCTCGCCTCATACTGGTGCAGTTGGGTTTGGCGTGGTTGCGTGCATATGAGGATACGCAACGCGCCCATGGGTGAAACAGCAAGTGAAGGAGGTCCGAAACAGTGAAACATATCACGCTCGTCACGAAAAGAAACCCCCGGCAAGCAGACGACTGGCAAGATTTCGTATGCATCTTCGCCAATCTCTTGAAAACACTGCTCGGCTCGTTTGGCGGCGCCTCGCCCCTGATCCAGTGGATCGACGGCAAGTGCGACCTTCCGGACCCGAATGCAGAGTAGATCGAAGTGAGGAACGGAAGCCCGCTCCGCGCAATGCCTCGGCAGAGACTGCGCGAGGGTGGGTTTTCGCTCTTTACAATGCGTCTGGCAGGGCCTGAGCCGCAGTCCCGAACGCCGGGTGGCCTCTTGTGGCGCGTCCGAAGTGCCCGATAATGCATGGGTTACGCTCAGCCGCGCCGACACCGAACAGGTGAGTGTCGTGTTTGGCATGGGTGCGAGGCTGAGCTTGCCACGCGCGCCACGGCGGAGTTATCCGGCGATCCGGACGCAGGAAAACTCTTGACAAAAAGCAGGCCGTGCTTCATAATGTATATTGGCGTGTGAGTGTTCCGCCAACAAGAAGTGGTGGCGGTGCGGGAAGCGCGGAGTAAGCGGGTATGTATCGGAATTCGAACTTTAGTGACTAAGGATGGTGGCCATGAAAGCGTATCGTCACATAGGTCTCCCGGTGTTGCTGTCTTTGATCGTTGTAGCAGCGGCAGGCTGCCCCGATGGAGTCTTCTTCGCGGACAAAGCCCTGGAATCGGCCATTCGCGCCGAACTGCATCAGCCTTTCGGCATTCTCACCCAGCAGGATCTCCTTGAGGTGCGGTCCATCGACGCGCGCGGTCTGGGGATTCGCGACATGTCCGGGATCGAATACTGCAAAAACCTCGCCTGGCTCGACCTGGACACCAATAAAATCTCAAATCTCAAGCCGTTGGAGCAGTTGGGCCGCCCGGAGAGTCCCTTTGACAGCCCGCTGAGCTATCTGAATCTGGATGCCAATGAGATTACGGACATCACGCCGTTGGCCGGCTTACTCAACCTGACTGGTCTGTCGCTGTTCGACAACCAGATCGCCGATATCCAGGCGCTTGTGACCAATGCGGAGAACGGAGGCCTTGGCCCGGGCGACTCAGTCGTTCTTGACGCGTCAACGTTGAATGATCGGGCCGTCAATGTCGACATCCCGACCTTGCAAGCCTTTGGCGTTAACGTGACAGCGGCTGTCCCGACCGATTCGACGGAAGGCTGAGCGCGACCGTGAAACGGATGGGGCCACGCCGGTACAGCGTGTTGAGGTGAAGTCTACAACCCTTTGGATGCGATCTTAGGTCGTGGGGTTGCACATGCCGCATAGAGGTAAAGCGTATGCTCCTTAAGCAGCCTGTCCTTGTCGGGGGCCTCGCCCTCTTTGTTTTGTCCCTGAGCCTTGTCGGGTGCCCGGCGGGCCCCGCCCTGCTGGTCAGTCCGGGCGCATTGGACTTTTTCACAACGGCCGAAAACCTCAGTTTCACCCTCTTTAACGAAGGTTCGGGCGAGTTGCTCTGGAACGTCAGCGAGGTCGTCTGGATGGGGGCCGTGGCGGGGTGGGTCGAACAGGACGTCCCCTGGCTCACCATCGATCCCGCCGACCGCAGCGGCACGGTTACCGACGGCACCCATCGGGTCTTCCTCTCCGGCGACCGCACCGGCCTGGCCATGGGCACGTACACGGGGGCGGGCGTCCGCATCACCTCCAACGGCGGCATAACCACGGTCCCGGTGTCGATCTCGGTTTCGGGCAGCGGCGATCCCGGCCCGGGCGAGGGCGACCTTGTCGTCGAGCCCAGCGCGGTTACGCTCAACGGCCTGGATGACCTGGCCACCCTCACCGTCCGCAACGGCGGCGACGCGTTGATTTACTGGTACGCCCAGGTGACGGTCGACGATCCCGAGGCCCCCGTGGATGCGCCGGTTCAGATCGGCGTCAATCCCATTGAAGCCGTGACTGCCGCAGGCGCCGAGACGACCATGCAGGCTGGCGCGCTGGACCCGGCGACCTTCGACATCGAGGTTCTTCAGTACCTTATCTCCTTCCGCGACCGCACCACGAACGCAGTGCTGGCCGAGGTCTCCGTGACGATGGACCTGATCGGCCTCCCCGCGATCGCCATCGACCCGACGCTTCTCAACTACGGCACGGAGGGCTACCAAAAGTCGTTCCGCGTGGCCAACACGGGCGACGTCAACTCCCTGCTGGACTTCGCCGTCTTCACGAAGACGGACGACATCTACACGTACTTCAACATTGAATCGGACCCGCTCATCGAAGCGATCAGCGCGGTAGGCGGTACCGAAGACGTGCCGGTCGGCGACCCCGAAGAGCCCTTCCTGCTCTCGCGCGAAGTGGCGGTTACCATTGCGCGTGACGGCATTGAAAGCGACCTGGAGTACCGCGAGTTCTGGATAGGCGCGGTGGCCGGTACCGACGCCGCGGGCAATCCCGTGCTCGATCCCGACGTGGAACCGGCGTCCTTGAAGATCCGCGTCGACGCAGCCTCGGCCGTCGAAGGCGCCATCAACCGGTCGCGTCCCCCCTCTCTGATGCGCTTCGTGTTCCTGCTGCGCGACAAGCAGGGCCAAGCGGTCAACGCAGCCGACGAACTGGTGCGCAACCAGATCAATTTCTTTGTACAAGAAGACGACTTCGCCATCGACCCCGACGAGAGCAGCCAGTTCGTAACGGGGCCCGAGAATCTGCGCTATAACATTGCGCTGCTGCTCGACTACACCGGCAGCATGTACAACGCCGGCGTGGACGACCCGCTCAATCCGTTGCAGCCGGGCGAGGCCATCGAACAAATGGTGGAAGCCGCCAAGCAGTTTGTGCTCGACTTGCCCGGCACGTATCGCATCGCGCTGCTCGAGTATCATGGCCGCCAGCAACCCAGCCGCTTGATTCACAGTTTCGACACCGACAAGACGCGGCTGGTGACCGCGCTCGACGCATTCACCTTGCCGGCGCCCGAACACGGCGCCTCCGAGCTTTACGACGCACTGATCGACTCGATCAACATCATAGCCGGTGAGGATCCGCCCACGACGCTTCCATTCGACGAAGCCGACGTGCGTGCCGTCGTATTCCTTTCCGACGGCTGGGACACTTCCTCCATCGAAGACAAGGCCCAAGTCATCAAGACCGCCGAGGAGCAGCGCGTGCGCCTCTATCCGGTGGGGTACAGCGGACGCCTGACCAATCCGGTGAACGGCGCACTCCTCATCGAGTTGTCGACGGAGACCGGCGGCCATGCATACAACGCGCCCGAGATCGACGGACTCACCACGCTGCTGGACACCGAGGGCGCGCTGACCTTCAGTCGCACGGAAATCGACACGGCCGCCGGAACGGCCACCCTGAAGATTCGCAACAACCAAGACGGCGTCGTCACCTGGCGCGCCACCGAGAGCCTGGCATGGCTGACGGTCAGCCCGGCCTCGGGCGCCGTACCGGCGCAGCAACGCGACGAAACAGGGCTGGTAATCGAACCGGGCGTGCGCGACGTGAACCTCAGCCTCAGCCCCGGCCTTGCCGCGGGTGACTATGAGGGCTCCTTCTCGATCGTCTCGGTCGATGGCGACGCCACAGTCACCGTGCAAGCCACCGTGGGTGCGGGCGGAGCCGTTTCGGCGCTGACCGTCACGCCCCAAACCCTGGAAGCTGGACAGCTCTGGCGTGAATTGAGCGGCCAGCTTGTGCTGACCTACACGTCGCTGTTCCAGGCAGGCGCACACACCTACAAGATCGAGGCGACGTTCCCCGACAGCAATGGCAATGCGACCTCGGCCATGTTCGAGGAAGACGGTGTGTTCTTCCCCGGCGACGAGCGCGCCGGACAGATTTCACTGACGACCAACGGGGTTCAGGGCGGCGCGGCGAAAGTGGTGGTGCGCACCGACTACGTGCCGCGCAACATCACTCAGTTCCGCTTCCGTTTCATCTTGAACGTGCCTGAATCGCTCACGCCGGACCTGACACCGGCCGAACGCACAGCGTTGCTCGCCGAGTTGCGGGCCCAAATGGACGCGGGCGCGGTGCGGCTTGCTTCTGGTGGTCTACTGGACACGTGGCGCCTGATCGACGAAGGCAACGGCGTCTTCACGCTGGTCACCGAGCCCGATGACTACCTCCAGTTCGGCGCTTTCGGCAACTTGCTTGAAGCCGACTTCGACGGCTTGGGCGCCAACGACGCGTTTACCGTGGGATTCCGCGTGGATAACACGCTCTATTACAGTCCCGCAAGCGAGTCCTCCCCATCGCTCACCAAGTACTTCCTCTATCCGGGCGGCATCACCAATCCGGGCGCCATCCTCAATGCCGGCCAAGGCTCCGACACGGCCGGCCCGGCCCAAACGCTGGCGGACTTCGTGCTGCCGATCGATCCTGAGGCGGCCGGTGCGTGGGACCGAGATGACGACTCGTGGGACGACTTCGACGACTCCGATCCGGATGACGACGAGGTGGGCGACCGGGACGGCGATAACGTGCCCGACCTGGACGACCCCGCTCCGTTGAACCCGGCGATTCCGTAACGGCATAGGGAGGCCAACGCGCGGCCGCGCCGACACGACGGTGCACCCGCGCCGCCACAATTGGTTTGAACACGGCGTCGCAGCGATTGCGGCGCCCCGAATCGTTCACTTGTGAGGAATGACGTATGTTCCGTAAGATAGCCGTTTGCGCCCCAATAGCTCTGATACTGTCAGCCTTGGCGCTGACGGGGTGTCCGACGCTCGCGCCCTTGCTCAACGTCTCACCCACGGCGTTCAGCTTCGACACAGCCCAGACCTCCGCGCCGCTCACGATCACCAACGCGGGGGCCGGTGCACTGGCATGGAGCGTGCAATCCAAGCCCGATTGGCTCACGGTCACCCCGGATTCCGGTTCGATCACGGAAGCCCAAGTGGTCATGTTGACCGCCAATCTGGCCGCCTTGGCGCCCGGCACTCAGCAAGGCGAACTCATTCTCACGTCCAACGGCGGCACACGCGGCCTGGCCGTCACCGCCTTTGTCGTCTCGCCGCCCACCATGGAGGTCTCCGAAACCGGGCTCGACTTCGGCGGCAGTCTGACCGTGTTGTCGTTCGACGTGTCCAACGCGGGCTCGGGCACGCTGACCTGGAACCTCACCTCCGATCTGCCAGCCGCCTTCAACATCTCTCCCACCTCGGGCAGCACCACCGCCGGCGCCAGCGACACCGTCACCGTCATTCTCAACCGCGCCGGGCTCGACCGCGGGCTGTACGAGGGCACCATCACCATTACGTCCGATGGCGGCGGCCCCGTAGACGTCGCCGTACGCGCCACGGTGCAGGCGCTTACCGTCGCGCCCACATTGCTCGACTACGGCCCCATCATCGAAGATCTCTCGTTCGTCATCGGCAACAGCGGCAATACCGACCTCAACTGGACCATCGACGGCGCCCAACTGGCGCCTTTGACGTGGCTGGTGCTTATTCCTGGCGGCCTTTCGGGCGTACTCGCGCCGGGGGCTGAGCGCAGCATCCTCGCTTCCATCGATCGCAACGACCTGCCGGCCGGCGTCACCGAAGCCCAGTTCGACGTATCCTCGCCCGACGGAACCGAGACGGTGCGCCTGCGGGTGGAAGGACCCGAGCCTGTTCTGTTCGTGACCCCCGTCACCCTCGACTTCGGCAGCACCGACAATGACCAAACGGTCACGCTCCAGAACACCGGCACCGGCACTCTCGCGTGGACCATCGAGGAGGTGGCGCCTTCGGGTGGCGGCTACATTCCCGGCGACGTGACGTGGCTCTCGGTAGACGGTGCGTTGACAGGCGACCTGCTGTCGAATGAAGCCGTCATCAAGACCGTTCGCGTCGATCGTCTCCAGGTCGTTCCGAATCCCGACGAACCCTTCGTGGGACACCTGCGCGTCTCGTCAGCCGATGGCCAGCAGGTCGTCGTGACGGTCAGCCAACTCTCCATCCCCCCCACGCTGCGCATCTTACCCGCCGACCTCGATTTCGCCACCACTTATCTAACGCGCAAGCTGGCCATCTGGAATGGCGGCCTGGGCACGGTCAATTGGACCATCGACGCCCCACCCGCCGGGATCCCCGGCTGGGTCGATTCCTTCACGCCCACGAGCGGCTCGGTCAGCGGCGACGAAACAGACATGGTCACCGTCCGTATCGACCGCACCGGTTTCGATCCCGCCGACCAAGACTACACGTGGGTCTTTGACATCGACGCGACGGACGGCGGCGGCGCGGCCCTCGACTCCGTCACCGTCACCACAAGCATGAACGTGGCCCGCGTACCCCGCATCGCCGTCGAAACGGGCCACAACGACACCAGCGCGCCCTTCACCCCCTTCCTGCCGATGGGGCAAGACCTCCAAACCAACACGTTTACCATCACCAACGTCGGTACGGGCAACCTGACCTGGTCCATCGAAGACGCCGAGGCGTTCCCGTCCTGGCTAGCCGTCGACCCCCTCACGCTCACGCTCGAACCCGGCGAGTCCATCGCCAACATCACCGTGACGGTGGACCGCGAAGGCCTGGGCTTCGGCAGCGAGGAGTACACGTTTGACATCACCTCCAACGACCCCATCGACGGGTCGGTCCCGCTACGCGTGGAATTGCAGGTTCCCAAGAAGGTCGTGATCGCCGTACGTCCCGGTGAGATCGCTTTAGGGCCTTACGGCATTTCGGACACGTTTGAAGTGGCCAACAATGGCGACCCGGGGTCGCAGTTGAAGTTCTCCGTCACGAGCAACAAGCCGTGGCTGTTCTCCAACCCCGAGTTCCCCTACCAGTTCGGCACCAGCGAAGGCACCAGCAGCCCGATCAAGGACTGGCAGCCCGTAGACATCTCGATCAACCGCGCCGACCTCGAGGGCACCGGCTCGACGGGCACCCTGACCGTGCGCGCCTATGACGAGGACGGCGAGTTGATCGAAAGTGTCGAGGAAATGCAGGTCACCGTCTCCGTCGAAGCAGCGGAACTGTCGTTCCAGCTTGCCCACGGCCGCACACGCATTCCAACCCTCAACCGGTTCGTAATGTTGATGCGCGACATCACCTATCGCGCCATCCCGCTCGCGCAGGATATCGTCGGCGACTTCGTCGACAACTTCACCATCTACGAGAAGGATGTCCCGCTGGAACTGTCCGAAACCAATCAGTTCCTGCTCAGCGCCGACCGCATGCGCACCAATCTCGTGTTGCTGCTCGACTACTCCGGCAGTATGTTTGCATCCGCCGCCTTGGTCGAGGATCCTGCGATTGCGGGTGCCGCCGACCCGTTACAAGAACTGTACAACCGCTGCATCGGCCAGCTCATCACGGAGTTGCCCGACTCCTATTACATCTGCCTGATGGAGTTTCACGACCGCAGCCAGCCCACGCGCGTGGTCGCGCCCGACGGCGGCCCCCTCTTCACGAACGACAAGGCTCTGCTGCTGTCCCGCCTTGAGGGCATCTCGATCGCCGACCACGGCGCCACGGAGTTGATGCCCGCCATCGAAGAGGCCGCACTGCGCTTGCAGAGCGAGGATCTGGACCTGTTCCTGATCCCCTTCGACGACTCCGACATGCGCGCCATCATATGCGTCACGGACGGTCGTCTCACCACGCCGCCCGGACGCGCCCGTGAAACGGTAGACTACCTGTTCAACCGCTTCGTGCGTTTCTTCCCCATCGGCTGGGGCCAAGCCGTGATGCATGAATCCCTGGCGCGCGTCGCCGCCGGAACCGGCGGGCACTATTACCCGACGATCACCGAAGACTCGGGCATGACCGACCCCCAAGGCAACCCCATCAAGCGCCCGCTTGTGTCCCAGTTGCTGGCCTGGTGCGAGACCGAAGACCCCGCAACCAACCCCTGCGACCAATCCATCGCCAAGGATCTGCGCTCGCAGGTCATCCTCAGCTATGGTTCTCTGCGTGAAGATTCTCCTATCACGGTCAGGGTCGATGGCGCCTTCGACAATCCGAACGACGACGATGGCGTCTGTTTGCCCGAACAGAACATAATTACAGGCACTTTCTCGCAAAAGGACTTCAACTTCACCAGCGTTATGGGTGATGGACGCCTGGGACAGATCTCCCTGCCGACCACCGCCATCAACGGCAGCACCGCCCGGGCCATCGTTCGCGCCGAGTACATGCCGCGCAACGTCGACCAGTTCGTCTTCGAAATCTCCAGTCCCCAAACGTTCACGGTCTCGAAGGCCCCGCCCCTGCAGGCCGGCCTGGTCGAGGATTGGACCCTCACGCCGCTGGGCGGCGGCCAATATTCGCTCACCCGCCCCGCTGGCGTCGATCCACTGCCGTATGCGGCCTTCGGCGACATGCTGTACGTCGATTTCGACGCGCTGCCGCTGGGCCTCGATTCGTTCGTGGTCAATTTCAGCGTCATCGACCCCGTCTACGACGCGGGCGACCCGGAAGGCAAGTACTTCACCCATCCCGACAGCGTCACCGTAAACGACCTCGGCCAGACGGCCCCGGCCTTCCCCACGCCACGTGTCACTGTCACCCAGCCGGCCTCGGACTCCTATCTGATAGCCCTCGGCTCCACCGGCAATAGCGGGCAGATCGACATCCGCAACGTCGGCGGCGCGCACGTGCCCACGGGCGCCTGGCTGCGCTGGTTCATCACCGATTGGCCCGATATCCTGCTACCGTCTGCCTTCGAAGGCGACCTCGTTTCCACGTTTGAGACGGACACGGTCTCTTTCGATGTGAATCGTTCGTCCGGCCCCGGCAGCTACTTGGGCGCCATCACGATCATTTTCGACTCCTACTTGCTGGGCACGCCGTCGTTCTCGCTGGAGATACTGGTCTCCGTCACGATTCTACCGCCCGAACTCACCGTGACGTCGGCCAACTTCGATCCGGGTACCACGACCCTCAACTTCGGCGACGCCAACAACGCCTTCGACCTCTCCATCCAAAACACGGGGCAAAGCACGCTGGACTGGAACATCGACACCACGGCATTCCCCAACTGGCTGTCGGTGTCGACAAACGTCGGCTTCGTGCCGTTGGACGCCGCCAACACCGTCACGGTCTACGTCTTCCGCGACGACCAGGACCCCGGCAACTACACCCATGACTTCACCATCGCCAGCGAATACGGCTCGGAGACGATCACCGTGAACATGACGGTGCCGTAGGTTCTTTACACGAATAACGGCGAGATGTTGCAGCGCGGGGTCAGAGCGACAACAGTGCCATGTTGCGGCCTGCATTTGCATCGGCGCGGTGCGAGTGGAAACGGCCGTCGCAGATGGTGCAGATGCCGGAAACGCAGATTTGCCCCGGCGGCACCCCCAAGCTCTCAAGCTGAATCTTGTTCGCCGCCCACAGGTCGAGGTTGCGCCCCTTGGCCGGGACGCCAGCCACCCGGCACGCTTCGGCCATCTCTTCGCAGACCTCATAGCAGCACACCCCCGCCGAAGGCCCTATCACGGCGTGTATGTCCACCGGACACGAGCCATAGGCGGATGCCATCGCGCGTACGCCCCCCTCGGCTATGCGCTTCACCGTCCCCTCTCGCCCCGCGTGCAGCAGGCCTATGGCCCGGGCAACGGGATCGACCAGATAGACGGGCACACAGTCGGCCACGAAGATGGCGAGTGGTACACCTGGGCTAGCGGTGACTACGCCGTCGGTGCGTGGGAAACGCGGCAGGCGCTCCGTGACGCCCCGGCCGCAGTCCTCGGGATCCGCAAAGGCGATCGCCGCTTCATGCACCTGCTCGAGGCACACCAGGCGTTCCCTGTCTACGTCACAACGCGCGCAGAAGGCCCCACACGGCCCGTCAGGCGCATCGCCGGGCCGCACGGACAGTCTGCCGTCCGATTTGCCGGACAAGGCCGCCACGGCCACCCCAAGCGTTTCAAGCGAGTTGAATCGAATCACGTGCTGTGGTCCGTGGGCCGTGCCCCTAGAGAATATACTTGCTGAGATCCTGGTTCTCGGACAGGTCGGCGAGGCGCCGTTCGACGTCACCGGCATCGATCTGGATGTCGGTCACCTCGCTGTCGGGAGCATCGAACGAGATCTCTTCGAGCAGGTACTCCATGATGGTATGCAGGCGGCGCGCCCCGATGTTCTCGCTTTCCTCATTGACGCGCTGGGCCATCTCGGCGATCCGATCGATAGCCTCGCCGGTAAACCGCACGGTGATGCCCTCGGTGGCCAGCAACGCTTCGTATTGGCGGATCAGGGAGTTCTTCGGCTCGCGCAGGATGCGCACGAAATCCTCGGCGTCGAGGCTGGTCAGTTCCACGCGCGTCGGGAAACGGCCCTGTAGTTCGGGGATGAGGTCAGAGACCTTGGACATGTGGAACGCGCCCGCGGCGATAAAGAGAATATGGTCAGTGCGTACCGTCCCGTACTTGGTGGTCACGGTGCTGCCTTCGACGATGGGCAAGATGTCGCGCTGAACACCCTCGCGGGAGACGTCGGGACCGTGGCCGCCCGAACCGCGCCCGGCGATCTTGTCGATCTCGTCGAGGAACACGATCCCCGAGTTCTCAGTCCGCTCGATAGCGCGCGACACGACCTCGTCCATGTCGACGAGGTCTTGCAGCGCTTCCTGCTCGAGCAGCTCGCGCGCTTCGTTCACGGTGACCCGGCGGCGTTTAGTCTTCTGCGGGAGAAGCTTGCCGAACATCTCCTGCATGTTGACGCCCATCTCCTCCATGCCACTGTTGGAGAAGACCTGCATCATCGGAATGTTGCCCGTGTCGCGCACCTCGACCTCGATCTCGCGCTCGTCAAGTTCACCTTTGCGCAGCTTCGACAGCAGCAACTCACGCACGCGCGCTTCGCCGCCGTTGTCCTGCGGCGCGGGCGCGGGGGCCTCGTCACCGGCATTGGGGTCCGCGGGCGTATAGACGCGCGTGGGCTTGGGGCGCTGCGGCTGCGGAGGCAGCAACAGGTCGAGCAGGCGCATTTCGGCAACGCCGTGCGCCTTCTCCGCCAGTTCGATGTCCATCTCCGCCCGCACCAAGGCCACGCCGACTTCGGTCAATTCGCGAATCATCGACTCGCAGTCGCGCCCCACGTAACCCACCTCCGTGAACTTGGAGGCCTCGACCTTGATAAAAGGCGCGTCGGCCAGCTTGGCGAGACGGCGGGCGATCTCGGTCTTGCCCACGCCCGTGGGCCCGATCATGATAATGTTCTTGGGCGCGACCTCGTCGCGCAACTCCTCGGGGAGGTGCTGGCGGCGCCAGCGATTGCGCAGCGCGATGGCCACTTTCCGCTTCGCGTCGTCCTGACCGATGATGTAGGTATCCAGTTCCTCGACGATCTGCCGGGGTGTGAGCGCGCTCATAAATTCGTCATCCCATCTTGGCGACGCGCCGCTGATGGCGTTCGCCGTTGCTGAACGGAGTGGTCAGGAAAACGTCGATCAACCGGAGGCATTCGTCGAGCGACAGCACACGCCGGCCGATGCACAGCACGTTCGCGTCATTGTGGTCGCGGGCCAGCCGCGCCATTTCGGCGGTCGCGCAGGTCGCGGCGCGCACACCTTTATAGCGGTTGGCCATGATGCCGACACCAATGCCCGTGCCGCACAACAGAACCCCGCGGTCCGCCTCGCCATCTTGCACTTTCTGCGCCACGGACGCCGCGATATCGGGGTAGTCGATCGAAGCGGGGCCATCGGTACCACAATCGATGACTTCATGTCCCAGCGAGGCCACGTGCGCTACGAGTGCCGGTTTGTAGAACGGTTTTGGCTCTTCGAAGCCCGCATGGTCGCTGCCTACTGCGATTTTCATGCTCTTCTCCAGAGTGCGCTTGATGTTGGAAAGCTCGCGGCCCGGGGATCGTGGATACGCCAAGGCGCCCAAGAATTCGAGCCGAAGCCATATTGTAGCCGCACGGCGCTGGACAGAACAAGAAACGGACGCACCCCCCGAACGCCAGGTAGCGTATTGTGGCGCGCCCGAAGAGCTTGGTTACACGCGAGATGCGCTCAGCCACGTCATCACCAGGTGGGTGAAAACCACTATCGAGTCG
>JAACEL010000464.1 GCA_011682535.1 Nitrospiraceae bacterium
GGCGCTGTTCGGCGAGAATCTCGAACAACAGCTCGGGCGAGTCGCCGACCGTCTCGCGGTGGAACTTCTCCACGCGTTCGATCTTCGCCAGGTTCTCCGCCACGCGGATCGTGAACTGCGCGAGATAGTCTTCCTCGGTGTACTCCTTGCCGATCACGTCCTTGAACAGCGTCTTCAGATCTTCGTAGCACGGAATATAACCCGTCGGCGTCATGATGGCATCCGCCTCGCCATGCACACGAAGCTCCATCCACTTCACCCACACATGCTTGTCGCGAACGCCGTTCACAAACTTCCCTTCCTGGTCGCGCAGGAAGTAGTTGACGCCGAACACCAGCGGCGCACACGCCAACTTGGCGCCAAACTCAAGGTTGTTGCGTACGTACTTACCCAGCGGGACGGCCACGAAATCCTGAATACTCATCAGGTTGATCTCGGGCACGCCTTCCTTACCCACCGTTGCAAACGTCGTCTCGGTTTCGAGACTGGCGCCATACGCCACGATACCGTGCGCCCAACTAAAGCTCTGCTGGCAAGGCACATAGGCTTTCGGGTCGCGGCCGCCGTACATCATCGCCGACAGCTCCACACCGCCAGGATTCTCCAACTCCGGATCGCAGTTCTCCAACACGTCCAGCGTCACCGCATAGCGCGCGTTCTTGTGGGCCAGCGGAATGTCCGCGCCCTTCGCGTCCTTGTCGCCCTTCTTCCAGGCGCCCATGAAGTTCTCGCCCTCGTCCGGCGTATCCCCCTCCATGCCCAGCCAATACGGCTTGCCGTCGTTGACCAGCACGTTCGAGAAAATCACCTCACCCGGCTTGTTCAGCACGTCCCAGATCGCCGGGTCGTCCTTCGAGTTGACGTTCTGGATAATGCCGAAGATACCCGCTTCAGCATTCGCCGCCATACAACGCCCGTCGATGGCGCGGAAATACGCGATGTCGTCGCCCAGAATCGTCTCGCCCGGCAACATCGCCGTCGAGGTCTTGCCACACGCACTCGGGAACGCGCCCGCCATGTAGGTATTGCGGCCGCCCTTGCCCTTCACGCCCATCAGGAACATATGCTCCGCCAGCCAACCCTCGCGGTCGGCCTTCTGGATCGTCAGCCGCAGCGCCAGCTTTTTCAACCCCACCGTGTTGCCCGCATACTGCGTGTTGATCACGTATACCGTGTCAATGGTGTGGTCCATGTAGACCCGCTTCTTGTCGATGTCGACGCTGACCATGCGCTCGTCCACACGCCCACTCGAATGCAGCGTCGCGAAGAACTTCGCATCCGCGCCCAAGCGCTTGAACTCTTCATAACCCTGGCGGTACAGCAGGTCGAGTGCGTGCGACACGTAGAACGAATCCGTGCACTCCACGCAAGGAATGCTAAACGGGGAGTTGTTCGGCCCAAGCGTCAGGAAACGCACCACCATCGTGCGGCCCTTCATCGAGCCCTTCATCAGGCCCCGTATCTCGTCCAGACCTTCCTCGCGGTCGATCTGGTTGAGCGCCTTGCTCAACGTCTCACCCTTCGGCACCAAATACTTCGTTACCGTGCGATCGCGGCCCTGGTCCGTCGGGCCATCGAAGTGCAACGTGTGCCCCTCGATACTCAACGCCGTTTCCTCGCCCAGTTCCACAGCCATTCGGCGTGTGTGGGCCATGTCCTCCGCCGAGTCCGTGCTCACCCAAACAGCCTCCGGCTCGCACAGTTCCACCGCATCCGCCACAAACGCGTGCAGTTTAGCGTTCGAGATCGCCATCAGCTTCCCGTACTCCTGCGCACTCAGCTTAGATTGAAGAATCGCTCCAGGGTCTTTGGTCATCTCGTTTTCCCTTCTCTCCTCCGTGCCTTGCCACTGGATGGCTGGCTTCGTTTATCGCCTCAAGTTCGCCTACCTACTCGGCTCGCCCAACGTGAACTGCATCACGCCCGTCTCTGACACCGGATCCACACTCAACGTAGAGCGCGTCACGCTCCGGCTCAGGATGCCCTCCAACTCCTCCTCAAGCGTACGTCCGCCCGCGGCGAAAACCCTCGCGTGGTAGTGCTCCAACAACTCTTGACTCTCACTGTCGCCCGCGCACGCCTTCTCCGACGGAGGACTCACCCCCTCCAACATCACAAACAAGGCGTCATCCTGAAGAGTCGCCATGATCGACGTCGGACACAACGACATCTGTTCACGCTCGAACCTGGCCACGGCATCGACTATCCGTTCCATTCGTTCGCACTGGCCCGTGTCCCGTCGGATTGTCCGCGCCACAGTCCGGTCAAATTTAAGAAAAGGCCGCAGAACTGTCGAAAAGTACAGTTCTCCGGCCTCACTTTCGACGCTGCACTCCCGCGACACGGAGCCCAGCCGAACTTGCTGACCTTATCTGGGGCAAAGAACGCTCACAGAACGACATTCTCAAATCCTGTGGCCTATCCTGGACAGGCGGCTCTAACGGCCGCCTATCCAGTCTCTGCCTATGTAAACCGGAGTTTATCACGCACACAAAGGGAAGTCAATAAGAAGATGTCCGCCGCTCGGGCAATCGCTTCTAACGCCATCTACTCCTTGTCTGGCAACACATTGAATCCATTCTTTGCCCAGCCATATGCCGGCCTTGATCGCGCTTCTGTCACGTTCGATGCGCTTGAGCGTTTCGCGATTGAGATGCCGTCTATCCGCGACCGCGAGGAGAAGGCTGACAAGCAACGAGAACGCAGTCATAGCCAGCTACGGCAAGTTCTTGTGACGCAGGCAGGCGACGCCACTAATCCAATCGGCTCAGCGGCTCCCGCCCGCCTTCCCCGCCGCAAGACAGAACTCCGGCGGGCCATCCAGCGTGAACAAAATGATCCGCTCTCCAGTCGACGTACTGATGTCCGTATGCAGACTCATCACCTTGCGCCCTATGATTCCCTCAATCGCATCCACCAGCAACGGACGCCCCTTCTCCAGCAGTTCGATGCGCACCTGCTTGATCAACTCCCGCCCACGCGAATACATAGGGGAAGAAACATCCCACCCCAATATGCCACACAACACCCCCTCCTCACCAATTCCTGACTCCTTTTCGCAATTGCCGGTTAGCGCCGCCGTGAATCACCCCTGACTCATCCCCAGTTTGGCGTCCGTTTTCCAGGGAACCGTATCCGCGCTGAGCCCAGTTCCAAGCTGAGCCCTCCCACCAACCTCGCAACCTCGCGAAGTTGTACTTCGCAGGCCTCGTAGCGATCACGCTCGTCCTCGAAGTCACCTCGCGGTGCTGCCACCCCGTTCGGGGTTCGTTGCCGAGGCCGGTTTTCCGTGGGTTCGCTTCGCTCACCCACGTGCTGCCAGCCCTTTGGGCCTATCCGCCGTTCGGCGCACCCGCCCCCGGCGCGGGGCGTCCGAACCATCCCAGAACTGAAATGCCGTCCGTGGAAACTGGGGAACACTCAGAAATCACCCTATCGACATAGGAATACTTAGGCAGCAGGTGCTACACTTCTAAGCCGTCGCCGCCGCCGTCACCGCGAGGATCGGAGATCCTATTACACGGCAAGGATCGCATCGAAGAGGTGCTTGGGTGAACCTGGGTAAAGCCTATGGGAGAGGAAACGCGATGACAACGCAAGTGGCCTGGACAATGCTCTTTCTGAATGTTCTATTGATCCTTTCATGCACCGCCAATGCGGAGCGTCCCCGCGGCCTCCCCACGCCCGAGCAGATGGCCTGGCACGAAATGGAAATCGAGATGTTCCTCTGTCTCGATCCGTGCACCTGGCAAGGACGCGAATACGACGACCATTCCACACCGCTGGACATGATCGATCCGGCACAGCTCGACACGGATCAGTGGTGCGACGTGGCGAAATCCTTCGGGGCCAAGCAGATCCTCTTCGTAGCCAAACACACGGGCGGTTTTTGCTGGTGGCGGACCGATACCAGTGACTACGGCATCAAGGACACGGCCTATAAGGACGGCAAGGGCGACGTGCTGGCAGAGCTGGCGGAGAGTTGTAGGAAGTATGGCCTGCGCCTGGGCGTATACATCTATCCCGGGGACGATCAGTGGGGGGCGGGGATCGGAAGCGGTGGGCGCACCGAGGATCCGGCCAAGCAAGAGGCCTACGACAAGGTGCTGCGGCAGCAGTGGACGGAGGTGCTCACCCGCTACGGCGAGGTTTCGGAAGTCTGGTTCGATGGGAGTTGTGTCATCGAGGTTGGCGACATCCTTGAGAGATATGCTCCGAAAGCCATGGTCTTCCAGGGACCGCACGCAACGCTGCGTTGGCCGGGCAACGAGAAAGGCATTGCCCCCGACCCCACGTGGCAAACGGTCACGCGGGAAGATGCGCAGAGCGGTGTGGCGACGGGGCGGCACAGCGACCCGGATGGGGATGTGTGGCTCCCCATGGAGATGGACACCACCTTGCTGGACCACAAGTGGTTCTGGGCGCCCAACACGGACCACATGCTAAAACCGCTCGACCAGTTGATGGAAATCTACTACGCTTCCGTGGGTCGAGGCTGTGTGCTGCTGCTCAACTCCACGCCCGACACCACCGGCCGGATTCCCGAATCCCATGTCCGGCGATACAAAACGTTCGGCGACGCCATCGGGCGTATCTATGAGAACGAGAAAGGCTCGACTTCCGGCGAGGGCCGCGAGTACGAACTGCGCTTCAATCAGCCCACGCCGGTAAACCACATGGTCATCATGGAAGACATCCGCCACGGCCACGTCGTGCGGGCGTATGAAGTCGAGGGTTTGGCCGGCGGAGAATGGAAGACACTGGTGAAGGGGCAGTCAGTAGGATACAAGCGAATCGACGTAATCGACACGGTCCGCGTCGAAGGCCTGCGCTTGCGCATCACCAAGTGCGTGGACAAGCCCGTCATCAAACGCTTCGCTGCCTATGAAGCCAGGGACGACGCTGGGGCAACAACCAATGCGGATGCGCCGGAGAAGTCCTGGCACGAGGTGGAGGCATGGCGTGCGGTCACACTGACTGAGGAATGGCAAAGCATCGACATCGACCTGACTTCCCACATCCAGCGTCCGGGGCAGTACGAAGTGGAACTACGCAAGACGGGCGGGCGATCAGCGTTGGAAGTGAAAGACGCAGTCGTCCTGATGGCCGGCACGGCCGCCCCACGCCTGATCGGCAAGCTGAATCGGCCCTTCGCATGGAACGTCAACCGCACCGCCCAGGTCACGCCCGACGCGAAAGGCAAGACGGCACTGCGGATCACCGTAAGAACTCGCGGCGGCCGGGATTGGCACGGGGAAATGCACATCCGCCGAGGGGACTGATCGGGAACTGGGCCATCTTGGCGCAAGTCGAAACTCCAACTTGCGTTCTGCCACAGCATAAGCGCACAGCCGGAGTTCACTTGGGCCCGATCGCCCCCGGTCAACGCTCTCCCAGGCGCGCCAGGGGGCCGGTGATCGCGGCGAAGAGGCCTCGGGCGCGGGGTGAACGGGCCACGGCGTCCGCCATGGCGGGGGCGGCCTGGTAGTAGGCCGCCACGAAGCGCTCGCCGGCATCGGACTTGAGAAGCACGTTGTCGCGCAGCGCGCGAAAACGTGCCAGCAGGGCGGGTTGGCTGGAGTAGGTGACGAAGAAGGGGCATGTCGGGGTGGCGGTCTTGCAGTCGTCGTCGCCTTCGACGGTGGAGGGAGTCGCGGTGTCGAGGTACGGTGCAATCTGCGGGTAGAAGCCGCGAATAGAAGCAAACCAGTCGAGATTGCCCGAACGATCCGTACCGCAGATATGCTCGGTACCCGAACTCAACATTCCGGCGATTCGGTTGGTTCCCGCGTACAATAGACCAGAGCCCGAGGAACCGCCTTCCGTAACACCCTCTTCCCAAAGAACTTCAATCTGTTCCTCGCGTCCGTTTCCAGTGCCGCTCGCCACCATGACCACACCCTTGGAGATGCGCGCGTGTGTGGCATCCGGATAATGGATCGCCAGCACGTTCTCGCCTCTCACTGCGCGGCGGGCGTCCCAACCAGCATAGGTTCGGCCATAGACGCCGTTCGGCACTGAGTCCAGACGCATGAGCGTGGCATCGAGCCGGGCGCTCGTCGCCAGCAAGGACGCGCCCGTGCTTCGCGGCAGCGAATCCAGGCCGGGCGCGTCGTTTAACCCGCAAGCACTGGACCGGAAATCCCAGTAGACCTCCGTGTCTCGGACCTCGTCGTCCGAACAGATACAGTGGTTGGCGGTGAGGAAGAACGGCTCGTAGGCGGCGGTCATCTCGTTGTTGACGAGATTGCCCGAGCAGAACCACTTCCCGCCCACCAGCATGATGCCTGTGCTGGCCGATACCTCGAGAATGCCGGGGTCGGTCTCGCATGCGATGTCTATGTTGCAGTCCAACTCCTTGGCCAACTCTCTCATGCTGAGGAAGATGTGGCTGTAGGCGGTGAGACGCACACTGGGCGGGGCCTCCGATGGCGACACGACCAGCAAGACGGCCTCGTCGCCTTGGACGGAAGCCAGCCAGCGCGGATTGGCCACCCCCTCGGAGGTGTATGGGCCGAACGCGCGTCCCGTGCGGACACCCAACACCCACAGTTCGTCATCGGCCCCTAGGCCTGAGCCGTCAACCTGCACGCGCAACGCCTCCGCCCCGATCGAAACCACGCCCCCAAGATGAATCCATCCCCCCCCCGCTGGGCGTGGCGTCCCGAACAGTTGGTCCGGAGGCACATCGGTCTCAACGACTTCCCCGCCTTGCAGGGGTTCGCCAGGCTGTCGGGGATACAGCGCGCGCAACTCGCCGTTGCGGCCATCGTGGCTGGTAAAGAACTGGTACGCGTCCACCTCGTCCAAAATCGCCGGCCACTCGATCGGGGGTGACGACGTGCCGAAGGTCTTTTCGACACTGTGTGGCACGTGGGCTGCGTCCGCATACCCGAGTTCCGCCGCGCCATCGAGGGCCATACATATGACACACGCCATGACCACACAGAACGCTGTACGTCTCATGGGACACTCCATCCGGCCCCGTCTGGGCCTTTGCACCGCAACCACGAAGGGGTTCTGTCGAAACCGTACCACAACTACCCGCCAACGCCCAGTCACGTAACGAAAAGAACTGGCGAATAGCCAGGCGCCATACAATTGTCCACCGTCCTTAACACGCATCCTGGGCTATTCGAGACACAGAATCTGTCCGGTATCGGTACTGACGTATAGCGCCCCACCTGCCACAGCAAGGCCAAGGGCGCGGCCAGGAACGCTTCTGGAACATAATTGTTTCCCGGAAGACACCGCGTATCCGACCACCTCGTCATTGCCCCCAGCAAACAGGACGTCACCGGCCAGGATCAGGTCGTATGGG
>JAACEL010000465.1 GCA_011682535.1 Nitrospiraceae bacterium
TGCGCGCGCATCTTGAGAGCCGTGGCGTCCTTCGGATCGGCCTGGAGCAGCTTGACCGTCTCCTCCTCCATGCGCTTAATCTGCGCCGCCATCCCCTTCGCATGCTTGAGCATGGCGGCGGGCTGCGATTCCTCATCGGCGTCGCCGACAACGCCGGCCAGCAAAGACGCGGCGGCTTCGAAGTCGCCCACGCTGTACAGTGCCGTGCCATAGCCTGCCAGCGCGCTCCCGGTCAGCGGCGCGGCGCGATTGGCTTTGGCGAAGTATTCCACGGCCGTCAGCAGATCGTCCTCGCCGCCGCCAGTGTTGGCACGGCGCAACAAGAGGTTGGCCGCATGCAACGTCCAATCGCGGTTGACGGGATCCTTGCGCAGGGCGTCCTGGTAGACCGCCAGCGCTTCGTCCGTCTTGCCTTGTTTCGCCAGGGCTTCGCCCAGCCCCGCGATCACGTCGGGTTCGTCGCACCCCAGCGCCATGGCCCGGCGGAATTGCTCCTCGGCCTGCGCGCCCGCCGTCGCGGTCAGTTCTCGCGCGTTCCCCGTGTTGGTCAGCCGCAGGAACGCGCGGCCTAGATTGCGCGGCGGCACCGGGGAATCGGGCGCCTTTTTGGCGGCGTCCGTCCACAACTCGATCGAGTTTTGCCACATAAGGCCGCGGCGGTAAGTGGTTACGCCACAGGCCAGCACGGCGACGGCCGCGATGAAACCGGCGGCGACGCGTACGGGTTGCGGACGCGCGCGGCTCAGCAGCCATGGCGCGAGCAACACAGCACCCGCGAGGGCCAGATAAGCGCCGCGTTCGTTGGGAGCGCCGGTGAGCAAGGCGAGACCGAACCAGAACAGACTGAGTCCCGCCACGGAGCGGTACAACACCAGCGGAACGCCAGCAAACGCTATCGCGACGACAAGGAACCCAGCGAGGTTGAAGTCCGATGCCGGGTGCACCACGCTCAATCCGGCCGGCGCTACGGTCATGAGAGCCAGACGCCCGGCGCCAGCGTTGGCGGATAGGTCCGGCCGGGCGAAGTCAATGGCCCAGAAGGCGATCAGCGCGCCCCAGTAGACGGCGTGCAGGCCCAGGTGGTTCATCACGCCGAACTTGCCCCGAAGCATGCGGTCCATCACCAACACCAGCAACGGCAGCACCCAAGCCGACGAATCGGCTGCAACGGCCAACACAAAGGCCAACACGGACAGAACGATGGACCACGCGCTCCCGGTGTCTTCGGTGCCGCGGACGAAGGCGTTCAGGGATATGAGGACGAAGAACGTGGCGAGGAGTCCCGCGCGGCCGACGACATAATCGACGCTTTCGGACGCCAGAGGATGGACGACGAACAGCATGCCCGCGAGCATGGCGACGACAGGACTGACGGCTTTGCCGAACAGGGCGCGGCAGAGCAGGAAGACGAGCACGGCGTTGGCGAGATGCAGCAGGACGTTGACGGCGTGGAACGCGCCGGAGGAACCGGGCGTCAGCCACCAGTTGAGGGCGAAGGTCAGCATGGTGAGAGCACGCGGATTGTCCGGGTCGACGGCCTCGGGGAAGGTGCGCAGCGCGTGCAGAGGGGCATTCGAGGCGATGAGGTCGGCGTCTTCGCCTTGCCAGGGGATCGGCAAGACGTTCGAGAACGCAATCACCCCCACCACCACGATCAGGAATCCACTGATCCATACCTGCGCGGTATCGATGCCCTTCGTTCCTTGCAGCACCGGCCGGCGAACCGGTTCCCGTTCCCCGCCGTCCGGCTCCAGAGGCGTCTCGGCCTCCGCGTGCTCCATCTCATCCGTCATCAGCACAACCACTCCCTGGAATCATGGTGACCCATGCGCGATTATGGGCGAACGAGGAACGGAGATCAACGCACGCAAGGCACAGAAAACCGTCCGCCTGAGGGCGAGAGCACGAATGGATGGTGATTCTGCGGCGGCATCGTACAACGGGGTTATCTCCACCGACCGACGGTCATGTCCGCTACCGGTGACCTCGCACACGTTGTGATGCCGCGGGTTCACCGGGTCGCGGCTATGCGTTCCCACGGTACTTGTGGGAACGAAGTGTGGCTTGTGCTTTGGCACACCAGATCTTATACTGGGCCGCACGTGAGATTTCCTTGTGACCAATCTCCTGGATCTACAGCAAATGCGAAGAAATCGAAGTCTGAAATGGCACGCGTGCCGGCTGGCCCTGGTGCTGATGCTTCTGGCGGCGCCGCTGGTGGAAGCGTTGGAAGCGGGGGCGGCGAAGGTGGAGATCACGCCGCCGTTGGGCACGCCGCTGAACGGGTACGGCGACCGGATGGGCCGGGGTGCGGCGTCGGTCCATGACCCGGTGTGGGCGCGATGCCTGTATCTGAACGATGGCACGACGAGCGTGTTTCTGGTCAACACGGACCTGTGTATGGTCCCGCCGGAGTTGCGTGAGCGCGTGCTGGAGCTGGCGCCGGAAGAAGTGCCGCCCGAACACATCATCCTGACGGCGACGCACACGCACAGCGCGCAGGGCGGTATGTCAAGAAAGCCGTTGTTCCGAGCGATCTCCGGACGCTTCATGCCGGAAGTACTGGATCGCACGGCGCGGCGGATCGCGGAGTCGATGCGGGAGGCGTTGCGCAACCGCCAGCCGGCCGCCATCGGCTACGCCGCGGGCAAGCAACAGGCCCTCTCCGTCAACCGGCGGGTGAAGGACGGCCCAATCGACCCGCAGTTGGGGGTGGTTCGGGTGGATGATGCGGATGGAAACCCGATCGCCATCCTCGCCAATTTCGCCGCACACCCAACGACGGTGAGCGGGGACGATCTGATGTGCGTGTCGGCGGACTACGTGGGCGCTTACTATGACGAGTTGGAGCGTCTGGCGACGGTGGGGTGCGTGGCGATGTTCACCAACGGCGCGGAGGGTAACCAGCGCACCGGGAATCCCGAGAACAAGAGCGGCTGGGAACGCACAGAGTCGATCGGGCGCCTGTTGGCGGTCGAGGTGAAAGGGGTCGCCAACCAGATTCGGTGCGGGGAGGCAACCCTGAAGGTCGCCTACGCAACGCCGCAACTGCCGCGCACGATGGGCCAGTTCTTCCTGCCATCCAGCGTGTTGCTGCAGACGCTGGAGATCAACGACCTGCTGATGACGTTCGTGCCAGGGGAACCGTGCGTGGAGATTGGTTTGGGACTGCGTGAACGGGCCTTGGCGCGTGGATATTCCGTGCAGTTCACAGTGGGGTTGAGCAACAATTTCCTGGCCTATTTCGTGCCGGTCGAGTATTACCCGGAGATGTATTACGAGACGAGCATGAATTTCTTCGGGCCGTGGATTTCAAAGTGGTTCTACGAGCAGTTCACGACGCTGATGACACGGGGCAAGGCGGAGGCCGCTTGGCCCGAATCGACGGCAGCAGTCGTGGAAACGGATCAGGAGGCGCAGCGGGTGACGCTGAGCGGCTCGCCGTACGAGATCGGTTTTCAGCGGGGCGCGGCGTTCCAGGAGGCGCTCGGCACGGCCTATGCCGAGCGGGTGGTGGCTCGGGTCGAACGTGGCGACTTCGTGAGCGACGAGGGACTCTGGGCCACGATGTCGAAGTACTTGGACACGGCCGAATATACGCTCATCGGTTTGGGGATCGGAAGCCGGCCGCTGCTGCAGGGGGTCTCGACCACGGTAATCGAGGAATTGCAGGGCATGGCGGACGGCGCGGGCCTGCCGTTCGATGCGCTATGGCTGCTCCAATGCGTGCCGACGTTCGACGCGCGGCCCGATTCGCGGGCGTTTCTGCGGACGGCGTTCTGCACGATGTTTGCGTCGGTCGGGGATCGGGCGGGAGCCGACGACCTGCTGGTGGGGCGCAATCTCGACTGGCAGGGAGACGAGCAGCCGGTCATCGTGGAGGTGCGGCCGGATACGGGGCACGCCTTCGCACAGGTGGGCTTCCCGTGGAACGCGGGGGTCTTCTCCGGCATGAACGACGCGGGTTTGGTCGTGTGCGCGGAGCGGATGCGGGCGCTGGGC
>JAACEL010000106.1 GCA_011682535.1 Nitrospiraceae bacterium
GACGGAGACGGGCCGCCAACTGGGCGTTCCCGTCTTGTACTTCACACAACTGCTCGGCCTGGCCATGGACCTGGACGCCAAAGAGCTGTGTCTGAACAAGAGTATTGTCGACCCCCTCCCCGTGCTCGCCGCGAAGGGTTTGGTAGAGAACGAGGTGTACCTATGATAAGTGCCCCGGTAACGAAGAGAGGCCAATAACCATGTCACGCATGGGTGTTTTCATCTGCTGGTGCGGCGCCAACATCGCGGAAACGGTGGATTGCGAGGAAGTGGCGCGCTACGCGCGAGACTTGCCGGGCGTCTACATCGCCCAAAGCTACAAATACATGTGCTCCGATCCCGGCCAGCGCATTATCACCGACGCCATCCAGGAACACCAGCTCACGAGCGTCGTCGTCGCCTCATGCTCTCCACGCATGCACGAGCCCACTTTCCGCAAGACCGCCGCCACGGTCGGCCTGAACCCATACATGCTCGAAATGGCCAACATCCGCGAGCACTGTTCGTGGGTCCACACGGACCGCCGCGATGCGACGGAGAAAGCCAAAGACCTCGTCCGTTTGCTCGTCGAGAAGGTGAAGCGCAATCAGCCTCTATACGAGATTGAGATGCCCGTCACGCAGCGCGTCATGGTGATCGGGGCCGGCATCGCCGGCATCCAGGCCGCGCTCGACGTGGCCGCGGCCGGGCATGAGGTCGTGCTGGTCGAGCGAAAACCAAGCATCGGCGGCTTCATGTCCATGCTCGACGAAACCTTCCCCACGCTCGACTGTTCCCAGTGCATCCTGACCCCCCGTATGGTCGAGATCATGCAGAACGACAAGATCACGCTACGCTCTAACGCCGAAGTCGAGCAGGTGAATGGATACGTGGGTAACTTCGGCGTCAAGATCCGCCAGAAGGCCCGCAGCGTGGATCTCGATAAATGCACCGGCTGCGGCGACTGCTGGAACAACTGCATGGCCCAGAACCGGATCCACGAGCCGGAACGGGAACCGGAGTGCTCCGTGGCTTCGCCGGAAATTGCCGCGAAGGTCGATGCGATCGCCGCCAAGTACGCCGACGAGCCGGGCGGAATGGTCGTCGGGGCGTTGCAGGACATCCAGGAAGAGTTCAACTACCTCCGGCAGGATGCGCTGACGTATCTGAGCCGCCGGATTAGCGTTCCCTTGAGCCGGCTCTTCGCCGTGGCACGGTTCTACGGCGCCTTCAGCCTTACCCCCCGCGGCCGTCACATTATCCGCGTCTGTCTAGGTACGGCGTGCCACCTCAGGGGCGGCGGAAGTATCGCCGACACCATATCGCGCGAACTCGGGATCGGTGACGGAGAGACCACGCCGGACGAGATGTTCACGCTCGAGCGGGTCAACTGCCTCGGTGCGTGCGCGCTGGCTCCCCTTGTGACGATCGACGGCCGGTATCACGGGAAGATGACGATCGCCAAGATGATACACCTTATCGAGCAATGCCAGGAAAGCGGCGACACGGTCGCGGTGTGATCGTGCGCTCAACGACAGGATGGAAGTGATGACAGAGGCCACTCGCCTGCAAACGCCCGATGACCTTGCCGCATTGCGTGCGCGCGTGGTCGAGCGGCGAAGCGCCAAGAAGGTCTGCGTTTCGATCTGCGCCGGCACGGGTTGCCGCGCACAGGGCAGCATGGAACTGCTGGCCGAGTTTGGCCGGCAGCTTGAATCCGCCGGGCTCGACGACGTCGAACTCCGTGCTACCGGGTGCCACGGCTTCTGCGAACGCGGGCCCCTCGTGGTGATCCACCCGAGGAAAATCTTCTACCACAGCGTCCAGATGAAACACGTGGCCGATATTATCGACAAGACCATCCAGCATGACGAGGTGCTGCCCGCCCTGCTGTTTAGAGACCCCAAGACCAAGCAGCGCTGCGAAGTAGAGGGCGAAGTTCCCTTCTACGCCAAACAGCAACGGATCGTCTTCCGCCACAACGGCATCATCGATCCCACCGACATCGAAGACTACGTAGGCGCGGACGGCTACGTCGCACTGGCCAAGGTTCTCGCCGGCATGACGCCCGAACAGGTTTGCGACGAGGTGGAAGCCTCCGGACTGCGCGGACGCGGCGGCGGCGGGTTTCCGACGGGCAAGAAGTGGCAGATCTGCCGCAATCAGCCAGGAGAAACCAAGTACGTTATCTGCAATGGCGACGAGGGTGACCCCGGTGCATTCATGGACCGCAGCATCATGGAGGGGGATCCCCATGCCGTACTTGAGGGAATGACCATCGGCGCCTATGCCATTGGCGCGTCGAAAGGATACCTTTATGTGCGCGGCGAGTACCCACTCGCCGTTGCGAATCTCAATGTCGCGATCGAGCAAGCCAAGACCCGCGGGCTGCTCGGAGACGACATCTTCGGGTCCGGCTTTAATTTCACCGTCGAGATCGTCCGCGGCGCCGGCGCCTTCGTCTGCGGCGAAGAGACCGGGCTGATCGCGTCTATCGAGGGCGACATCGGCACCCCGCGACAGCGGCCCCCCTATCCCGCGGAGTCCGGTCTGTGGGGCAAGCCCACCAACATCAACAACGTGGAGACTTGGACCAACGTGCCCGTTATTCTCGAGCGAGGCGCGTCCTGGTTCGCCAGTATCGGCACCGAGGGTTCCAAGGGAACCAAGGTCTTCTCGCTGGTGGGGAAGGTCAACAACACAGGCCTGGTCGAGGTACCGATGGGGGCCACCCTGCGCGAGATCGTATTCGACATCGGCGGCGGCATTCAGAAGAAGCGCAAGTTCAAGGCCGTGCAGACGGGCGGCCCCTCCGGCGGGTGTATTCCCGAATCGCTGCTGGATCTGCCGGTCGACTTCGACAAGCTGCGCGAGGTGGGCGCCATGATGGGATCGGGCGGCCTCATCGTCATGGACGAACGCACGTGCATGGTGGACGTAGCGAAGTACTTCCTCGGTTTTCTCGTCGGCGAATCGTGCGGCCGGTGCGCGCCCTGCCGCGAAGGCGTGTTCCAGATGCATCGTATCCTCTCGCGCATCGTCGAGGGCGAAGGGCGCGAAGGTGACCTGGAGACGTTGGAGAAGCTCGGCAACTACGTGAAAGCCTCCTCCCTTTGCCAACTGGGCGGCACGGCGCCGAACCCGGTGCTCTCCACGCTACGCTATTTCCGCCACGAGTACGAAGCCCATATCAAGGAGAAGAAGTGCCGCGCGGGTATCTGTAAGGAACTCGTTCAGTTCCGGATCGACCCCGAGACTTGTACGGGTTGCACGCTGTGCCGGCGGGACTGTCCGACCGAGGCGATCACGGGAGCGAAGAAGGAACCGCACCGGATCGACGCGGCCCAGTGCATCAAATGCGGCGTATGCTACGACGTATGCAACTTCGGAGCGGTCGAGGTCGAGTGAACCGGCCCCCGCCCATCCGGGAGTGAATAGTTGATGATCAAGTTGCACATAGACGGCCAAGAAGCCGAGGCCGAAGAAGGACAGACGATTCTTGATGCCGCCAAGGGTCTGGGCATCGAGATCCCCACGCTTTGTCACCACCGCGCCATTCCGCCGGTCGGCGCGTGCCGTGTGTGCGTCGTCGAGATTCGGGACGGCGGCCGGCCCGGCCTCGTCCCGGCTTGCGCATATCCCGCCCAAGAGGGCTTGGTGGTCGAGACCGCGTCCGAAGCGGTCCGCGAGTCGCGTAGCATGACGATTCAGCTCCTATTGGCCCGGTGTCCCGAGGCCGAAGTGCTGCGCAAGCTGGCGGAGCAGTGGGACGCGCCGCCGCTTACACTGGACGCGCCGCTGGATCACGTAGAACCGCCGAAGGGCGTCCCGGAGGGCGCGGGCGACCGGGATAAGTGCATTCTGTGCGGACTGTGTGTGCGCGTGTGCCAGGACATTATCGGACCCGCCGCCACGGCTTTTGCCGGACGCGGCATCGAGCGCAAGGTCACGACGCCCTACAAGCTGTTGTCCGACGTGTGCATCGGGTGCGGCGCCTGCGCGTTGGTATGCCCCACCGGCGCGATCGATCCGGCCGAGTTCTGCTCGCATTCCATCGAAAAGATCCCCAACGAGTTCAATCTCGGCTTCGACACGCGCACGCCCATACACCTTCCGTTTCCCCAAGCCGTACCCAACAAGCCCATCCTCGACCGGGAAAACTGCATCCATTTTCGCACGGGCGGGTGCGGCGCATGTGAGACCATATGCCCGGCCGGCGCGATCGACCTTGAGATGGAAGACGAGATCGTCGAGGAGGAAGTCGGCGCGATCATCGTTGCCACGGGTTACGAGCTTCTCGATCCAAGCGTATACGAGGAGTACGGCTATGGCAGATACCCGGACGTCGTCACGAGTCTGGAGTTCGAGCGCTTGGTTTCGGCCAGTGGTCCCACCAATGGCGAGCTGACGCGGCCCAGCAACGGCGAGCCGCCCAAGAGCATCGTATTTCTGCAATGTATCGGTTCGCGCGAAGAGACAGGGCCCGGGAAGCCGTACTGCAGCAAGATCTGCTGCATGTACACGGCCAAGCACGCGATCCTCTACAAACACAAAGTCCACGACGGCCAAGCGTTCGTGTTCTTCATGGACGTGCGCGCCGGGGGGAAGAACTACGAGGAGTTCGTGCGGCGCGTCTCCAAAGAGAAAGTGGCCACCTATCTGCGCGGGCGTGTCTCCAAGATATTCCCGCACGACGGCAAGCTTGTCGTGCAAGGCGCCGACACACTGAGCGGCGGGCAGGTCGAAATCGCGGCCGACATGGTCGTGCTCGCCGCGGCCGTCGTTCCCTCCAAGGGCGCCACTGAATTGGCCCAGAAGCTGCGCATATCGTACGACCAGCACGGGTTCCTGTCCGAGGCGCATCCAAAGCTGCGGCCTGTCGAGACGAACACGGCCGGGATTTTCCTGGCGGGGGCGTGTCACAGCGCCAAGGACATCCCCGACAGCGTCGCCCAGGCCAGCGCGGCCGCGAGCAAGGCGTTGGGTCTCGTCGTTCACGACCGCCTCACACGTGAACCCACGATCGGCATCGTGAACGAGTTGACCTGCAACGGCTGTTTCGAGTGCGAGAACGTCTGCGCCTACGGCGCCATTTCGCCCAAAGACATCAAAGATCGGAGCGGCGCCACGGTGGCGGTACTCGCCAATATCAACGAAGGTCTGTGCCAGGGCTGTGGCGCCTGCATGGTGACCTGCCGCTCAAAGAGCATCGAAGTGCAGGGATACACCGACAACCAACTGTTTTCTGAAATCAACGCGATTACCCGGTGACGAACGATGACTGAGAAAAAGACGACGGCTGCGCAGCGCGACGGGACGGATTGGCAACCGCGGATCGTGGCCTTCCTATGCAATTGGTGCTCGTACGCCGGGGCCGACCTGGCCGGCATGAGCCGCAACGACTACCCCGCCGCTATCAAGATTGTCCGCCTGCCCTGTTCGGGCCGCGTGGACCCGATGTTCGTGCTCAAGAGTTTCGAGCGCGGGGCCGACATGGTCCTGGTATCGGGATGCCACCCCGGCGACTGTCACTACAGCAGCGGCAATTACCACGCAAGACGTAAGCTGCCCGCGTTCCGCGAGTTGCTCGGCTTCATGGGAATCGACCCGCGCCGATTCAAGATCTCGTGGGTGTCCGCGGCCGAAGGCAACAAGTGGTCGTCCCTGGTGGCTGACATCACCGAGGAGGCCTACGCGCTCGGGCCCTTCCAGGAGTTTCCCAAATGCACCGCACCGGAGAAAACCGGATGAACGCGACGCCGGTAGAGGAGTCACTGCGTGAGGCCGCCGCCGGGGCCATCGCCGATGGCACCGTGGGAGTCGTCATTGGCTACGGCCACGAGGCCGGGTCCGACGTGGCCACGCCGCTGTTTGCGCGAACCCCTGAGCAGGCCCGCGGGCTTGTCTTCGACGCTACATGCGTCGGCAATCTTGCCATATACCTGCCCAAGCCCGAGGTGCGCGCGTTGGGCAGAACCGGCCTTGTCGTGAAAGGGTGCGACCTTCGGGCCGTCAACGTCCTGCTACGGGAACACGTCATCGAGCGCGAAGACGTGTTCCTGATCGGCGTCCGCTGTGCCGGTGTCTGCGAGCCTCCGCTGCACAAGTGCACCGTGTGCCCGGTCCACGACCCCAGCGGATGCGACGTCACCCTGGGCGATTCCGTGGAACAGCCCACGGCCGATGCCAGCCGCGCCAACGCCCTTGTGGCGGAGATGGAAGCGAAATCGATCGAGGAACGTTGGGAGTTCTGGAAACGGCAGATGACCAAGTGCGTTCGCTGTTATGCCTGCCGCCAGGTCTGCCCCTTGTGTTACTGTAAACGCTGTATCGTGGAGAAAACAACGCCCCAGTGGGTCGAGACGAGTCCCCATCTGCGGGGCAACCTGGCCTGGAACGTGGTCCGGGCCTTTCATCTTACCGGGCGGTGCGTCGGATGCGGCGAGTGCGAGCGCGTCTGCCCCGTCGACATTCCCTTGGGTCTACTCAACCAGAAAATGGCCGGCCTGATGGAGCAGTGGTTTGATTTCCAGTCCGGCCTGGCGCCCGACGAACAGGCCCCCTTCACGACTTGGGATCCCAACGATCCAGAGGAAGGCATTCTCTGATTGAGCGCCATCCGGATGCGGGAGACATTGCTGTGAACGACGTAAGCGAGACGAAACTCTACCGGCTGGAGGCCGATTGGCTGGACGCGGCTCTTGGCGCGCTCGAGCGCGACGGCGTCGAAGTACTGGCGCCGGTCAAAGACGAAGATGGATCCGTCAATCTGGCCCCCGTGACGGCCTCCAGTGAAGTCGCCACCGACTACCTCAATGCCCTCATCCCTTTGAAGAGCGTATTCATGCCCAGAACGGAGGTTCTGATCGAGTATGAGCGAGCGGGCGTGGGAGATGTCGAAGTGCTTCCTGGCGCCGCTCCAGCCGGCCAACGCGTGGTGCTCGGGTGCCGCCCGTGCGACGCGCGAGCGCTCGTCATGCTGGACAGCGTCTTCAATTGGGATTACGAGGACGTCCCCTACCGCGCCAGACGCGATAGCACGACGGTGGTGTCGTGGGCCTGTATGGATCCCGGGCCGCATTGTTTCTGCACATCCGTCGGCGGATCCCCACACAGCGCCGAAGGAAGCGACGCCGTGGTCTATCTCGCCGGCAGCGGCCCGGCCCTCCTCCAAGTTGTCACAGCGAAGGGCGCTGCCTTTGTCGAAAGCCTGGGCGACCGTGCGCAACCCGCCGCGGATGGCACGGCGCTGCCCGAGCCTCCCGAACTCGAAACGAAGTTCGACACCGGCGAGATCAAGACCTGGCTCGACGAGAATTTCGAGAGCGAATTATGGGAAGAGGTCTCGTTGCGTTGTCTGGGCTGCGGCGCGTGCAGTTTCCTGTGTCCGACGTGCCATTGCTTCGACATCGTCGACGAGTCCACATGGAAACACGGAGAGCGGCGGCGCAATTGGGACTCATGTGCCTTCTGCCAGTTCACCCAGCACGCATCGGGGCACAATCCGCGCCCGAACCAGACCACCCGGTGCCGGCAACGCGTCATGCACAAGTTCAAGTACTTCCCCGACCGTTTCGAGCAAGTCGCCTGCGTAGGCTGCGGGCGTTGCGCGCAGAACTGTGGCGTTGGACAGAACCTCGTCAGCATTCTGTCCAGAATCCAGAGTGAGGAAAAACCGTGACATCCGAGGAGCCCGCTTTGCAGCACGTGCAAGCAGATCTGGAACCAGGACGCCTGATCCCGGTCGACTATCGTCCCGACAAAATGCGGATCGAAGCGATCACGGTGGAGACTCCCGACGTCAAGACCTTTCGTCTGACCTTTTGCGACGCGCAAAAGGCCGGGCAGTTCGCCTTTCTGCCCGGGCAGTTCGGCCTCTATTCCGTCTTCGGCGCCGGAGAAGCCACCTTCTGCATCGCCTCTTCGCCCACGCGCAAAGGGTATATCGAATGCAGCGTCAAGTCCGCCGGGAAGGTGACAGGCGAATTGCACCAGTGCGAAGTGGGAGACACCATTGGATTCCGCGGTCCTTACGGGAACAGTTTCCCAATCGATCGGATGAAAGGAAAGAATCTACTCTTCATCGGAGGCGGAATTGGCTTGGCTCCACTCCGTTCCGTGATTGGGAACTGCCTGGACTGGCGTGACCAGTTCGGCGAGGTCTTCATCCTATACGGCGCCAGAAGCGTCGACGATCTTGTTTACAAGGAAGAGTTGGAAACGTGGCGGAACAGGACGGACGTGCGTACCCTCTTTACCGTCGATCCGGGTGGGGAGACCCCCGATTGGGACGGCCAGGTCGGTTTTGTGCCGACGGTGTTGGAAGAGGCGGCTCCGAACCCCGAGAACACGATTGTCCTCACTTGCGGTCCGCCCATCATGATCAAGTTCGTTCTCAATTCACTCACCAAGCTCGGTTTCTCGCTCGACGCCGCATATACCACACTCGAGAACCGCATGAAGTGCGGAGTCGGGAAATGTGGCCGCTGCAACGTGGGCAACGTCTACGTGTGTAAAGACGGCCCTGTGTTCCGTTGCGACCAACTCCAAGCGCTGCCCCAGGAATTCTGATTGGCCCACCGCGCCTTGGCGGCACGTTCCTCGTTTGAGGACAGGAGAGGCTATGCTGGAGGAGTTGAGGGCTTCGCTCGATAACGTCAAGCCGTGCGATCGGACAGGCGGCGCCCACACCTTTCTGCTCCACAAGCGTCTACTGGGAGAGCGCCTCTATTTCTATTCGCTCGCCCGATTCGGCGTGGTGTCGGGCATGATTGTCGTCAGTCTGGCGGCCAAGTACGTGGTCGGGATCGAGGGTCTCGATGTTCCAAGGCTGATCGGGGTTGCGGGGGTCCTGGCCTTCTACAACGTGATAATCTTCCTCATGGTACGCCCCTACCGCGACCGCAGGAAGGCCGAAAATTCCTACATTCTCCTTTCGGGCATCATGCACGGCGCCATTATGCTCGACTTTCTATTTCTTACCATCTGCCTATGGTTGGTCGGGGGGGCCAAGTCGCCGTTTCAGGCGTTTTACGTCTTCAACGTCATCCTGGCGAGTGTGCTCCTTTCGCGGCCCGCGGCCTTCGGGCACACGTTCGTCGGTTTTCTGTTCCTGGCGGGCCTTATCGTTGGCGAATGGCTCAAGATCATCCCCCCGACATATCCCGAAGGGGCCATCGGGTGGGGAGAAGAACTCGACGCGCGGTTCGTCGTCACGCTGCTCTTCGTCTACGGCGCGCTGTTCACCCTGTCGACCCTCATGTTGACCAGTCTCATGCAACTACTGCGCTCAGGAGAGCGCGAGATCCGGCTCGCCAACGCGGAACTCGAACGCTTGTCGGGCATGCGGCGGGATTTTCTGCACCTAGCCTTGCACAACATGAGGGCTCCCGCCAACGCCGTGGCGATGCACATCGCCAATCTCCAGGCCCAACTCGCCGGACGCCTCAGTCAGGAGCAAGAGCGCTGGCTGTGCCGATGCAGGCTGCGCCTGCAAGAACAGTCCGATTTTCTCGCCGACTTGCAGGTGCTGGCGTTCCTCGAATCCAGTGGCATTGAGAAGGAGGCCACGGACGTCGACGTCAAGGCGATGCTTCAGGGCGTGGTGGCGGAGCATCAAGACGTCGCCCGGATGCGTGAACAGGCACTCGCCCTCGAACTGCCGTCCGGCGTCCTTCCTCCCGTCCACGGCATCGAACGGCTCCTGCGCGAAGCGGTGGTCAATCTGGTGACAAATGCCCTCAAGTACACGCCCCGGAGAGGCGCCATTGTCGTGCGGGCCCTGCCCACGCCGGGCGGCGTCCGTATCGAAGTGCAAGACGACGGGAGCGGCATTGCTCCAGCGGATCAGGAGCGGCTGTTCGAAGAGTTCGCCAGAATCCCGAAGAACGCCGACGCGGACATCGACGATCAGGTGAGCAGCGGCCTCGGACTTTCCATCGTACGGCGTATCGTGGAAACCCATGGCGGCAAAGTCAGCGTCACCAGCGAACTCCAGAAGGGCAGCACCTTCGCCATTGACTTGCCCGCCTAGCTGCCCGGTTATCCGTTCAGGGCTCCCCTCAGTGGCAGACCACGCACCGGGCGGTGCTGTTGAGCAGATGCGGCGCGCGGTAGGGTCTACCGCCGGGATGGCACAAGCCGCAGCGCGCCGGGAATACGCCGATTGCGTGGGGCGACGGCAGTGCGGTGGGGTGCTCGACGGATTCATGGCACACGGTGCATCCGGTTCGCTGCGGGGGATAGTGACAGGTGACGCAGTGCCTATTGAGCGGGCGCGCCCAGCTCCTGCGGTGAGAGGACGGGCGCGTGTTCTGGTGGCACTTCAGGCATGAGTCCTCCTCGTGGCACGTCGCGCACTTCCTGCGGTCCCACGTGGCGCGCAAGCCGTGTCCCTTCCGCCGCCATGCCACCGTATGGCTGTCGGGAGGATTGCTCCGATGACACGACTCGCACGAACTCTTGTCCTCATGGCACAGCGTGCAGAACGCCGGGTCGAACTTGGACTCCTGACCGTGAACGCGCGCCCAGATCTGCGGCGAGTCGTGCGGGATTCGCGCCTTGCCCCGGTGTGTGGGAAGCGTGTCCTTGGATATCGCGGTGTGACACACCGAGCATTCGTTCATTTCGGCGCCCGTCTGGGCGTGACAGTCCATGCAGAAGCGTTTGACGCCTCTCTTCGCCAAGGCGGGCGAGTCCGGCTTGGGATGACACTTCTGGCAGGCGATCTCCTTGGCAAGATGGGCCTCGTGCCCGAATTTCACCTCTTCGGGCAGGCGCTTCTCCCGCATAAGGACGGTCTGCTCAGGATCCGTGTGACACTGGCTGCACTCCTTGACGTCCATGGCGTCTACATCGATGTCGTGGCAGAGTCCGCACAAGTCGTGGTCGGGCATCGCCAGGCCGTCCGGCGCCATATCGTGGCAATCGGTGCAGTCCATCTCTTCCTTGGCGTGCAGCGCATGAGAGAACTGAATGCCTCGGTCGCGGCGCCCCATCCTCACGCCCGTTAGCGTGACACACGCACCCACAAAAAGGCAGAACGTCAAAGCCAGAGCGGTTCGCCAACCTCGTCTGGTTCGCTGCACCATGAATCGGGTCTCCTGCCTTACGCTAGAAACGAATCGAGTAGCCCGCCTGCACACGCCAATACGGCGAATCGGGGCCGTCGTCCTCTTCGTATGTGATTCCCGCCGTCGCCTCGTGGTCCGGACAGACGTTCCATCTTAGCTTCGCATATACGGAATGGATGTCCTCGTGCGTGTGTACCACCCACTGGTCGAAGATCTGAACGGCGGGCATGTAACCGCCCGGGTACAGGCCGGGGATGATTGACCGGGCCAGCCGCGTCAGCGGCAGCAACGGCGCATTATAGTAGGTGATTCGATCCTCGTACCGCTCATAGTCGGCCCCAACAGTCAACGCCACCGAATCCCAGCTCTTTGTCAACTCGCCCGTCACGGCCCACGTGCCTTCCCCGTCGCCGACGTCCCACTTCTCCAGGGCGACCGTTGCCCCCACGTTCTTGACGAGAGGCTGCGCCGACACAATGAGGGCATACCGGTTATAGTCCCGGTTGGCCGACTCCCAGTAGTCGTTCTCGGCATCGTGGAACTCCGCCTCCACCGACACGGCCACCTTCTCCGACAGCGCCTTGTGCAAGGCGATCAAGAAGTTGTCGTACTCTTCGTACACGCCCAACGTCCGGTAGAACCCCGTCAAGTCGTTGACACGATCCCCCAGGGAGTTGAGTTGACTGCGGTAGCTGAGTTCGTATGTGAGATCCCAGGGGGGGACGTAGCCTGTTGCCGTCAGCAAGAGTTCATTGGCGCTACCGTCCTGCAAGTCGAGGCGGCCGAACACTCGGAGGTGAGGTGTAACCTCTTGCCAGACACTCAGCGAAACCAACCAGTCGTCCAAGTCCTCATCGACACGCCTGGGAAACGAAAGGCCCAGCAAGTCATACCAGAAAGGCCGGCGCACCTCGTCACTCCCGCCTCGACGTTCCTCGCCGTAGTACGCATCCAGGCTTAGGCGGGTGCCGCGGCCGGGGCGGTAAGACACACCGCCACCCAACACCAGATCGCTGAGCGCATCGTCGTAGATTGTCGCCCGCGCTCCGCCGAACACATACCAGTCCCAGACCAAATGGCGCTGCTTGAAGTAGAGTCCGTCAATGCGGTTGTAGGCGGCGCCTTCGACGATCCGCTGACGCCCAAGCCGCAGCGTTGAGTCTCCCCACAGATCGTCCACCTCGACGTAGAGATACAGCGGGCGAACCCGAACGTCCGCCCCGGATGCGTCGTTGAGGTCGCGCAG
>JAACEL010000107.1 GCA_011682535.1 Nitrospiraceae bacterium
GACGCGTTTTTGTTGATCGGCGCCCCTGAAATTAAATCGTCCCACGTAGGCGCGCGAATTGATCTCCATTGTGCCCACCATCATATTGTCGTGGCCGCCGGAAATTTCTTCCCACACGGTCTTGCCGCCGTCCAGCGCATCGCGCGACTGATCGACACAGGCGACCTTTCCCCGCGAGTACGCTAAAGCGCTATGTCGCAAGCATTTATGCTAGGACATGGTGGGCCCGGTCTGTCTGGCGATACAGGCAGCAGAATATCGGGGTTTTATAGTTTTCCTTGACAGAATCAACAATCTACAGGCACAATGAATATGGTGAATAAGTATGATTGCAGGCATCGCACAGAGCATTAGTTCGTTGCCGCTCCCGCGCGTCGCGCGCTTGGGAAGCGGGAGCGGTGCATCCACCGCCAACGGCCTGCTGGGTACCACACGCACCCCCGACAGCGTAGCGGTTATGTTTGACCGCAGTCAGCCCGACATCGTTCGCTCCGGCTTCGGCGAAGGTACGTTGTCCCTCCCCACGGCCGCGATCCGAACGCTGGGACGTGGCCTCGAATCCGCTGGCAGAATCGTCGAGTCGCTCCAGCAGCGCCGCGACGAAGCCCGCGCCCGGCTCGCCGAACAGCGCCGGGCCCAACAGCGCGAGGTCCGGTTCACCAACCCGGCCCAGCAGTCGCGCGACTTCGTCAACGCCCTCAACCGGACCGCCGAGACCGCCTTGGCGCGAGTCGAGGGCGCCGAACCTCCCCAGACCGAGCCTCGCGCTTCGCTCCAGATCAACGGCCGCGTCTTCAACTACGTGCAGACCCAGGCCGACGTCCTCGGCCCCGCCGCCGCCCAGACCCTCGACTTGACCGCGTAAGCCCTGCCCACCGGAAATCCGCGCGTAAGCGCCCCGAAGATCTTGGCCGCGCAGGTTGTGCACATTCCTTGCGGTGTACGCCAGGTCAAGAGAGCCTTGATCGCCAAAAGAAAGGGACAGTCCCGTCTCGCTCCCTATTGGTCGCTCGCTTGGTACAGTCCTTAGCCTTACGCGCGTATTCGGGGTTCTGCCCACCGTTTTAGCTCCCCCGCCAGACCTGCTATACTCGTCTCGTGAGCGATGCGGGCTAGCGGCGCGGCCAGAAAGTACCCCAGCGGTCGCTGAACCGTTGTTTCTGCTTCGTAAGCCGTTATTTGTTGGTGGCCGCAGGGGCCGCGCCTTCAAGAAGCCGGCCTCTCTGGCCGGACTTCTAGGAGTTGTCGCATGCGTGTGTTGGTAACGGGCGGGGGCGGGTACCTCGGGTGCCATCTGGTTCCCCTACTGCTCGAACAAGGTCACGAAGTACGCGTCTTCGACCGGTTCTGTTTCGGCGACGAGCCAGTCGCCGCTTTCGCCGATTACCCCCACTGCGAGGTGATCCGCGGCGACGTCCGCCGGCTCCAGGAAGCCCCCGCCCTGCTCGACGGCATTGATGCCGTTGTACACCTCGCCGGCCTCACCAACGACCCCTCCTGCGCTCTCGACCCCGAGATGGCCGCGGACGTCAACGTTGAAAGCACACGCGAACTCGCCAACCAGGCCGCCCAACACGGCGTCACCCGATTCGTCTTCGCCTCCTCCTGCAACGTCTACGGCCACGGCGTGTTCGAATTCCTCGACGAAGAAAGCCCGCCCAACCCCGTCTCCACCTTCGCCAAGACCAAGATCGCCGCCGAGACCGCCCTCCTCCAGATGGCAGGCGAACACTTCGAACCCGTCGTCGCGCGCAACGCCACCCTGTTCGGCTGGTCGCCCCGCATGCGGTTCGACGTGGCCATCCACCACATGGTCGCCCACGCCGTCCGCACCAATGGCATCAAAGTCATGGGCGGCGGCAACCAATGGCGTCCCTTTATACACGTGCACGACGCCGCGCGCGCCTTCCTCGCCCTGCTCGAAGCACCCGCCAGCGCCGTGTCGGGACAGGTCTTCAACGTCGGCGACGATAACGCCAACATCCGCATCATCGACCTCGCCAGGCGCGTCGCCGAAACCGTTGGCGACGTGCCCATCGAGATTCCCAAAGACGACGACGAACTGCGCGACTACCGCGTCCAATTCGGCAAGATCCGCGACACCCTCGGGTTCCATTGCGAGCACACCATCCAGGACGGCATCAACGAGATCTACGATGCCCTGCGTGGCAACCCCATCGACCCCTTCGACGAGATTTTCTTCAACGCGCACCGCATGAAGCGCCTGCGCGCCACACCCGTCGGAGAAGGCGGGGAACCCATCGCCGCACGCTTCATCCCCTTGGCCAAGCCCACACTCGGCGAAGAGGAAGAAGAAGCCGTCATCGAAGCCCTGCGTAGCGGCTGGCTCACCTCGGGCCCCCATCTGCAAGCGTTCGAAAAGGCCTTCGCCGACACCGTCGCCGCGCCCCACGCCATCGCCGTGTCCTCATGCACCGCCGCCCTCCACCTGTGTCTCCACCACCTCGGCGTGCGCCCCGGCGACGAAGTCATCACCTCGCCCATCACCTGGGCCTCGACGGGCAACACCGTGCTCCACATGGGCGCCAAACTCGTCTTCGCCGACATCGAACGCGACTCGCTCAACATCAGCCCTGAGGCCATCGAACGCGCCATCACCGATCGCACACGTGTCATCATGCCCGTCCACCTGGCCGGACGCCCCTGCGACCTCGACGCCATCCACGCCATCGGCGAACGCCACGGCATCCCCGTCGTCGAAGACGCCGCGCACGCGCTCGGCGCCGCCTACAAAGGCGCCCCCATTGGCAACTGCGGCCCCTATGCCTGCTTCAGTTTCTACGCCATCAAGAACATCACCACGATGGAGGGCGGCACCATCACCGTCCAGAACCAGGACGACGCCGACCACCTGCGCCTCCTGGCCGCCAACGGACTCCAGGCCACCGCCTGGGAACGCTACGGGCGTAGCGCCGTCGCCGCCCCCGCCCAAGTCGTCGATCCCGGCTACAAGTACCTCATGGGCAACATCAGCGCCGCCATGGGCGTGCAGCAACTCAAGAAATTCGCCTCGTTCAAGGCCGCCCGCCGCCGCCTCGTCGGCATGTACCGCGCCGTCCTCGCCGACGTCGATGAGATCGCGCTGCCCGCCGCGACCAACGGCGACTGGGAACACGCCTGGCACCTGTTCGTCATCCGCCTCGACCTCGACAAGCTCACCAAGACGCGCGACGAAATCGCCGCCGACCTGCGCCGCGAGAACATCGGTACCGGCGTCCACTTCTATGGACTCCATCTGCACCCCTACTACCGCGAGACCTTCGGACTCACCCCCGAGGACTTCCCCGAGGCCACCGCCGCCTCCAACGAAGTCCTCTCACTCCCCCTGCACCCCCAGATGACCGACCGCAACGTCCACGAAGTCGTCGAGGCCCTCAAGAAAGTGCTCGCCCACGCTCACTAACGGCGGCGTGGAACCGGCGCCCAGCCCATCCGCGTAATCCGTGTAGTCTGTGGACCCCCGCTTCCCGCCCTTCGCTTCGCCGCCGCTCGGGTGCTACTATCGAAGCGCGACTGGAATCCAACGCGTCAGACGAGGAGACATGCCCATGGCCACACCACCGATCTCGCGTCGAACGTTCCTGGGAGGCGCTGGGGCGGCTCTCTTGGCGGCGGGATGCGCGCCCCAACGCGCTTACGCTCAACCGGTGGGGCGTCCGAACATCATCTTGGTGCTGACGGACGACCAGGGCTATGGCGACGTGGGTTGCCACGGCAATACCGTCATCCACACGCCCCACATCGACGCGCTGCATGCGCGCAGCGCACGGTTCACCGCCTTCCACGCCAGCCCGACGTGTGCGCCGACGCGCGCGTGCATCATGACAGGCCGCCACGAGTTCCGATCGGGCGTGACGCATACGATCTTCGAGCGTGAACGTCTCGCGCTCGATGCCACCACGATTGCCGAGGTACTGAAGGACGCGGGCTACACGACGGGCATCTTCGGTAAGTGGCACTTGGGCGACGAGGAACCGTACCAACCCCACAATCGGGGTTTCGACGAAGCCTTCATCCACGGCGCAGGCGGAATCGGGCAATCCTACCCCGGTTCATGCGGCGACGCGCCAGACAACTCCTACTTCGATCCGGTCATCCGCCACAACGGCACGTTCGTGAAGACGACGGGTTTCTGCACGGACGTGTTCTTCACGCAGGCGATGCGTTGGATCAAGAAGAACCGCAACCGGCCGTTCTACGCTCACATCGCCACGAACGCCCCACATTCACCGCTCGATTGTCCCGAGTCCTACATCGAACCCTATCGCAAGGCGGGCCTCGACGAAGGCGCCGCGCGGTTCTACGGGATGATCACCAACATCGACGACAACGTGGGCGTACTGGCGGCGAAGCTGGAGGAGTGGGGACTGGCGAAAAACACGGTGCTGGTGTTCATGACGGACAACGGTAGCAGCCAGGGCGGGGGCGGCCGGCGCAAGCGGGCTCCGAAAGGGCCGGACGGCAAGCCGCCCAAGCTCGAACCGTTGTTCAATGCCGGGATGCGTGGCAAGAAATGCTCGCAGTTCGAAGGTGGCACGCGCGTGCCGTGTTTCTTCCAATGGAAGGGCCACATCCCGGAAGGCGTCGACATCGACGCACTCACCGCCCACATCGACCTGTTCCCCACCTTCGCCGAACTGGCTGGCGCACAACTCCCACCCGGCGTCAAACTCGACGGACGCAGTCTCGTCCCGCTGCTCAAAGACCCCCGCGCGGCGTGGGCCGGCCGCTACCTGTTCACCCACGTCGGCCGGTGGGAGAAGGGGAAGGCGGCCGAGGCCAAGTACGCGCGTTGCGCGGTGCGTTCGGACCGATTCCGGCTCATCGACAACGACAAGCTCTACGACATCCTCAACGACCCGGGCGAAACGACCAACGTGATCGGCGACCACCCCGACGCCGTCGCCGCCATGCGCGCCGCCTACGATCAATGGTGGTCGGAAGTGCTCCCCGCCATGGTCAACGAAGACGCGCCCGTGCCCGCCGAGAACCCCTTCAAGACGTGGTACAACGAACAAGCCGCCTCCGAACGCGGCATCCCGCTCTGGCCGGTTGAGCCCAAAGCGGCCGACGTATAGAGAGGCACGCTAAACCGACACACTCAGGCCGGAGGAAATGCGCCATGGAGGAGACAACGCGCGTTGGGCTGATAGGCCTCGGACTGGTGGGCAAGGCCGTGGCTGCGCGCATGTTGACCGCAGGCTGTAGCGTCGCGGGCTACGACATCGACGAGGGTGCCCGCGAAGAGGCGCGCGCCCTGGGCGTGGCGGTCGCCAGCACCCCCACCGCGCTGCCCGGCCGGTGCGGCGTGATCCTGTTGAGCCTTCCGAATTCGGACGTCGTAGACGTAGCGTTGTGGGGGCCGGACGGCATCGCGCCCGCTTGCGTCGAAGGCCACGTGATCTTCGACACGACTACGTCGCGCCCGTCGGAAACCATCGATCGCCACGAGCGGCTCTCGGAACGCGGCGTGGACTTCGTCGACGTACCCCTGGTGGGTTCAAGCCGGGAGATCGCCGACGGCGAGGCCGTGGCTCTCGTCGGCGCTACTGAAGAAGATTTCCCGCTCGCCGAGCTTGTCGCCACCTTCGCCAAGCGCACCTACTACTTCGGGGCACCGGGACAGGGCCATCGCGCGAAGCTTGTCGTGAACCTCGTGCTCGGTCTCAACCGCCTGGTGCTGGCGGAAGGCCTCGCCTTGTCGGAGAAACTGGGCATGGACGCACGCGCGATGCTCGACGTGCTGCGAAACAGCGCCGCGTATTCCCGCGCCATGGACGCCAAGGGCGCCAAGATGCTCGACCGCGATTTTGAACCGGCGGCACGCTTGGCCCAGCACACCAAGGACGTCGGTCTTATCCTCGAGCTGGCGGAGGCGTCCGGCGCGCACGCACCGCTATCCACACTGCACGCAGAGTTGCTCAAACAAGCCATCGAAGCAGGCCTCGGCCCCCTCGACAACTCCGCCATCATCGAAACCTTCCGCGCAAGATAGCCCGCAGCCAGAGGACGCCAGCTATTCCGCGCCGCCGCTCTTCCGTGGGCGCACGCACCGGAACCCGTAGATGTCGTAACCGAAGCATGCGTCGGTGTAACCGGGGCTCTCATTGTAGCGATAGGCCGACCGGCACGCGTCGGGTTCCGAGTTCCAGCAGCCCCCGCGCAACACCTTCGTCTCTCCGGACGCCGGGCCTCTGGGATCGGTGACCGCATCCTCGCCGTAGGCGTCGACATGGTAGAAATCGTTGCACCATTCCCAAACGTTGCCGTGCATGTCGTGCAGACCCCACGGATTGGGTTTGCGCTGAGCGACGGGCCGCGGTTTCCCGCGCGCAGTCTTCTTGAACCACGCGTAAGCGGCCAGTTTGGACGGCGCGCTACCGAACGAATAAGCCGTGCCGGTACCTGCCCGCGCCGCGTATTCCCATTCGGCCTCCGTAGGCAGGCGGTAGCCATTGGCCTCGAACCGGCACGTCCACGTTTTGAGGTCGTAGACAGGCTCCAACCCTTCGAGCTTGGACCGTTCGTTACAGTACCGCACGGCGTCGGACCACCGCACCTGCTCGACGGGATTGGTCTTACCGATCACCTTCGACGGGTTGTCTCCCATCACCCGCTCGTATTCCTCCTGCGTGACTTCATGTTTGTCGATTGCGAAGGCCCCCACCGTCACTTCGTGCGGCGTCTCGTCGACCTCACCGTCCGGGTCGCCCATCGTGAACGTACCGCCCGGCAACAGGATCATCGCCACGCCGGAGGCGGTCTTGATCTCCTTTGGCGCTTCCGCACCGAAACCAACCCCACAGGTCAAGATCGCGGCCATCGCAAAGGCCATAGCGGCCAACCGTTCATGCGTGTCTGACACGAGCATCGTAAATCTCCAATCCTTGCTTTGCACCGCCCGCGAGGGCCCGCCTACCAGGGCGGCGCGCCGTTCAATGCACTGCGAATGCCGGCGCGGATAGTCCGCGCATAGCCCACGGCGTCCGGCGTGGCCGCACAAGCGAAGGCCGCGTCCTGCGCCCACTGCCGCGCCAGCATACTGAACCGCATGCCGGCGCTCTCGGCGTGGCCCCACGCCAGCCGGTTACAGACGTGGATAATCTCGTCACACTCCGGCGAAAGCTCCGTTCCGTCGGTGTTCAGCAATTCCTTGAGCCGATCGGCCATCTCACTCGCGTTACGCATATGGGCCTCGGGACTGTCGCCGCCGAAGAGGTCCATCTTCGCCTGGAGCCCCTTCTCTGCATTCTGCGCGAGGGCGATCATACGTTCAAGATAGGCGCGCAACTCAGGCTGGCCGTCATCTTCCGGCATCCAGGCGGCTGCCTTGCCGCGAGTCGTCTCGATGAACCGGAAGAAGGCCACGTTGCGCTTCTGCACAATCGCCACGTAGTCGGAAAGAAAATCGGCGTACTCCGTCAGGAATCGCCGTTCCCGATGCTGGAGACCCAGCTCAATAATAGTACGCCGCATGATGCCGGTGCCGCCGCACGCCACGAATCCCACGTTCGGCGCATTGCGCGGACCCCGCGGCAAGGGGGAGCGTTGGTTGCGCGCCTCAATCAGTTTGGCCACCGGTGTCTGCCGAACAAACCCCATCAGCGTCTGCCCGTTCCCCTCCACGGGATAGATGATGGCGTCGCCGCGCGGGGGGATCTTCTTGCCGAGGCGCAGCATGGCCATCTCGCCTTCGAACCACACGGGCCATGTGCAGTTGCCGATCTCGGGCCAGAACTGCTGGTTTCGATTATTGTGAAACAGGAACGTCCGCAGCGCCGCTGTTTCGCCACGCATCAGCAGTTGGGTCTTGTATTGCGCCGCGAAGGGCCGCTGCCATTCGAGTTGGATATCACGCTCGAGGTAGTTGCGTTTGAGCTTCTCACGGTGCCAGATCGCGGGCGCCGCCAGCAACCCCAGGTACAGTTCCTTGCCGCCAAACGCGAACCGCACGGCTGCGAAGGCCGCCGCCTCGGCCTCTTGTCCCGCCACGAGTGAAACGGCCTGCTCCCCTTCGGGCCAGGCACACGCCAGGATGCCGTTGCCGCCACGCATCAGTCCCGCGAACCAGTTGTCGGCGGGCACAAACACCTCGCCCTGACCCGCATACTTGTCCGCGTGATACAACACATCCTCGAGCTGCTGACCGGGCAATACGCCCACCTCAAGAATCCCGCGCAGCAGAACGCCTTTGGCTCCAGCGCCAGGTTTCAAACACAGCATGCCTGACTCGGTGAACTGGAATGCAGTCTCAACGGTCGCGGCTCCCTCGCCGAACACTACCCGCACGGTGGTCCCAGCGTCCTGAAGCACTTCACAGGAAACGGCCCCGTTCGGCGACGGCGACGCTGCGCCAAACGGGACGATGTGGACAGCCTCCGCGCCTCTTGCGAAGACTACCTCGGGGTTGCCCTTGCGGAACGCCACCCGCCACGCCCCGCCGTCGAGCGCCACGACGCCGTCTTGTGCCCAGGTATCCTGGACCGCGATGGCCGCGTCCGACGGCGAGTGGGCGAAGGCACAGACGACCAGAAGAGCCAAGAGACAAGCAGGCGATGGGTGGATGCGTATCGTCTTCATTGCAGGACTCCTCTCGCCAGCGGCTCTTCCCCGCGCCAGTCGCCCTCCTGGAAGTAGCGGTTGCGCAGGATGGCCTGCGTGCGTTCGCGCAGATCCTCAGCGATGCCGCTCGACTCGGGATGCGTCAGGATCCAGCGCCCGGCCGCGTCCCGCGTCTGCTGCGCCCACTGCCGATAGCCGGCCAGAACGCGTTGCCGTCTTTCGAGGGCTTCGACGCAACACTGGTAGAACCGCCGGAAGTCATCCTCATACCACAGCTCGAACCGGATCGTGTTGTTGTGCCACAATCGCCCTTCCTTCGCCGCGACGTACGTCAGGAATTCCTCGTAGATGCGCGCCCACGCGTCGTTGCCCGGCATGCAGCAGAACGCCTCGAACATCGGCAGCGTAAGGCCGTCGCGGACACCGATGAGTGCCTGAACCCGCTGCAAGGCCTTCGCTGCTTGGGCAAGATCGTCTCCGGCGTCTTCGATTTCCGAGCCACGCAGACGCTGGGCCTGCGTTTCAATGGCCGCCAGCGTTCCATCGGCGTCGTCCGCCTGATGCGCTTGGCAGAACGCGACGATCTCATCCGCGAACGTTTCGTACTCCCCGATCCGCTCGTCCAACCCGCGAATCAACGCAAGCGCGTCGCCGCCCAAATGCGCAAGAAACTCGCGCACACCGTCCGTATCGACCGCGAACACGCTGCCCATGATCTCCAGCACGCCGAAATTGCCGTAATCGTTGCTGGCCTGAGCCGGGTGCCATTGCGTTCCATGCATGGCGAGTTCCCGGAACGCGGTGGGCGGCGAACCGGAGCGGCTGCCCCGCACGCCCTGCACGTCAAGCAGGCTCAGATATCGATCGATGCCCCACGCGTCCGCGAGCACGTCCGTCGTCGTCCACACGTCGGGCGCCGTGATTTTTTCGCGCCCCCACAGGTAAACGACCGCGGCATCGGGTGGGGCGTCGAAAGTGCGGTCCACCGGCAACGCCCGGCCGCTGAGTGCGCCCAAGCTGCGCACGTTCCACATCCGGGCGTAGGCCGCATCGGGCCCCCCCACCGCCATGCGCCACACCGCATGGAACGGACGCTTCCACTTCGCCTGCCACGCGCCCGTCACCGCGCCTTCCTCAAGTTCCGCGGCTTGCCATGGCTTGCCTTGCGTGAGCACACCGATCACAACGCCTTGATCGCCCAAGCTTGCGTCCAGACTCGTCAGGGATTTCGCGTCCGCGGCGTTCGTCGCCGTAAACACGGCATCCCCTGAGCGCGAGACCAACACCACCAGCGCGTCGGAGTCGGCCACGCACCCGAGGACGAACGGCGTCTTGGGCAACGCAGTCGTCGCGCCTGCGGCCACACGCCCAGGAGAGACGATCAGATCGTTGGACAGGCGGTCGGGCGACACCGCGAGGGCGAAGTCGCCCGACACCCCCGCCCGGCCCACGCCATCCTGGGTCTGGATGCTCACCGTGGGCGCCCGGCGCGGCACGGTGATGGTGGCCGCAAGCGGAGCCTGACTTTCGGTGGCGAATCCGACGCGGAAGGACACACCGGCGTTGTCCCATTCGACCACGCGGATCTCGCTAACGCCCGCCGCTTCGAGCCCTGCGTCGTTCGTCAGGCGCAGGCGCAGGCCTCCCGCAGGAACGGCGCCGGTTTTGGGAAAGAGGAACGCGCCTTCAGCGGCGAAACAGAGTCCAAACCAGTCGTTTTCCACGAGCACGCTGCCGTGAAGGTTCCCTCCGGGCCCGCCTTCCGGGATTTCCTCCCATGCTGCCGTCTGGAGCGTCTTGAGATCCCCAGACAGATCGAGCGTAGCGTCCGTGCGCCGCAACACGAGGGTCGCACCAGGGAGTTCCCGGGTCCGGGCCGCCGCGAGTTCCGAACCGCGCCAGTCAAAACTTGGATACGCCTTGCGCTGAATCACGTCCACCACATGCGGAGTATCGATCTTGACGCGGCAGATATCCCCCCACACGGCCGTCGGCGAAGAAAGCTGCACATAGCATAGGCTCTTCCCATCGTCGGCCCACACCGGCCCCGCCTGCACACCCGGACCGGCGGTCAAGAGGCGGGCCTCGCGCGCGGCCACGTCCAACAGCCAGATGCGCGCACCCTTCTGGACGGCAATGGTGGTCCCATCAGGCGAGCAGCGCGGCGTGCCACGCACCTCTCCTTCGAGGATCGGATCGAGCGGCTTGTCACCGGCTGGATTCAGGAAACGCAAACCCTGCCCTGCCTCATCGACGCAGAGAAACTTGCTGACGGCGCTTGAACCGGGCATGTAGGCCGGAAACGCCAGAGGAGGCACATCTTCAGGACTGACGACTGTCTCGTCACCCGTGGCCAGCGTGCGCTCGACGATCCGGCCGTCGCGTTGGAACACGATCTTGGCGCCATCGAGCGACCACGCCGCTTGGCTTCCGTCGCAGACCCGTTCCTTACGCCCGCCGTCGCGGCTCACGATCCACACGCCCAGGGCGCCCCCCTCAACGGAATTGATCAGCACGCGGCGTCCGTCTGGAGAAAGGCGCGGTGCAACATACGCGCCTTGGCTGTACACCAACAGGTTTTCCGAATACTCCGACTGAATCATGACGCCGGTTTTCGGCCGCGAGTAGACGAGGATCTCCTCCTTGATAGCCTTGCTGGCGATCCGTTCGGTGATAGCGGCGCGTTCGGCGGCTCCCAAGCCTTCGAAGAGAAGCCGTCCGTAGTTGGCGGTCTCGTCGGTGCGATATTCCAGCGCAGCCCAAGTGCTGCATTCGTTGAAAAGGTCCCACGCGAAGAAACGGCACACGTTGAAGCGCCACGAAACGCCCTCGGCCGGGCACGCGCCGATGACCTCCCAAGGCAGTGCAATCTCCGCCGACCAGGATGCGTTCCCCACTTTGACCGCCGCCTGCCAGTTCTTGAGCGTGCGCGTGCTGGTACGGCTCCCCGCCGCGTTGACCAGAAACTCCATCAAAGCGCCGTCGTCGAGCGCCAGATACAAGGCGAGGCCGTCTTCAAGTTCAAAGTTCTCTCCGTCCGGCAGGTCCGCCAGGATCCCGTCCGGCTCGGGCTCGTCGCACACCACGCCGAGGAAGACGGCATCGACCGTGAAGCCAATGCGGAAGGAGGTCTGCCGCTCGGACGGCAGTCCCGTGCGCAGGTCGTGATATCCATCCCCTGCCGCGGCATCCCCCCAAGCCGGATCCCCCAACACGTCACCGTCCAATTCCGGCGGTTGCGCCAGCAGGCGGCACACGTATTCCCGCGTTTGCGCGGTCTCCCGCGGCGCCCCCCGGCACGGTACGGAAACGTTGACTAATACTAACAGCCCAAATGCGAACCACGAGAGCGTCCATTTCGCCATAGGGATGTCCTTCTCGGTGCATGCGCATCGGCAGCCACACCGAACCCTGCGAAAAAGCCCGCCCCCGCCGCAGCGCCATCGCTCCGTCGATTGGGCTCTCTCACCAATGCCAATGGCATTGGTATACAGCATGCACCGGAGCCAAGACAACCCGAATGCCAACGCCCCAAATCCGCAGTGAGCCCGAAGGGCTCTTTGGAGTGCGCAAGCTTGCTTGCGCTTTCGCTGAGGAAGCTTACTTCCGGCCTTCGAAGGTGCAGCGTGGGTTTGAGTTACGGGCGCTTGCGCCGGGGAGCAAGCGCCCCTCCGGAAAAGCGGTAGCAAGCTACCGCGTCCACATCCGGAAACCACCCTGACTTTTGGCGGGGTAATCCAGGTAAGAACAGGCCGAGTCGCCGATTGGAGACGTTGGACACGCGAAACGCGTCCACGGGTTGCTCTATTGCGGATTGCGGAATACCGTTCCTGTCAAGAGCGGCCTGCTGGTAGATAATTCCGCACTCCGCGTTCCGCACTCCGCAATAGACTCGCTACCACAGGCCCCAAGGAGCATAAGAGACATCGTTCGTTCCCCGTGGCCCACTCTTACGCGCGGATTTGGGAACGCCTTGTCGGTCCCGTCTCAAACCGCTCAAGACCGAGCAGACGTCAATGACTGCAAGCCGACGCTTGGTCCAATCAAAAGGGTTGCCATCTCGACCGAAGGGACAGATCTCATTGCCATCCGTGTTCATCTGTGGATCGAGAGGGCCACGAAGCGAAGGCCCCTGCCAATGGCGCGCGTTGCGGCCTCGCTTCGGATCCAGTACTATCAAGTCCACCAACATGGACACGACAGGATCAAGGCTATCGGCCGGAGGATCGAGCATGAAGTCACAAAACGGGCGGCCACGAATCGGTTCAAGCAAGAATTCTCGTAGAGAATTCCTGAAGACAGGCGCCCTGGCGTCAGGCCTCGCATTGGCGCCCCGATTCGTGTCGGCGGCCACGGTGGAGACGTCACCCGGCAGCGCCTCCTTCGTCTTAAAAAACGGTCTCATCGTCGACGGAACCGGCAAGCCGGGCGTTATCGGCGACGTGCTGGTCGAAGGATCCATCATCAAGAACGTCTCCTCGACACCGATTCAGGCCGACTGCCCCGTGATTGATTGCACGGACAAGGTCATCGCACCCGGTTTCATCGACGCCCATTCGCACATGGACTGGGTGCTGCCCATCGAAGGCCACGCGGAGAGCACGGCGTCGTTCATCGCCCAGGGCTGCACCACCTTCGTAGCCGGAAACTGCGGTTTCGGCGCGGCGGGCTTCCGCAAAGATACGCCCCACCGCGAGGCACTCACGCCCGGCATGTTCCCGGGCGCGGGTCTGACCTGGAACACCATGGACGAGTACTTCACCCACCTGCGCAACCAGCGCGTCAGTCACAACCTTGTCGCCTTGGCCGGACACGGCACCACACGTGCATCCATCCGCGGTCAAGACCCGAGCCCCATGAGCGGCGCCGAGATGGACGAGATGCTTGCGCTGTTGGAAGAGGCGCTCGAGCAGGGCGCGGCCGGGGTCTCCTTCGGCCTGCAATACGCGCCCGGCGTATTCGCCGCCATGGAAGAGATCGAACGCATCGCCACACTGGTCGCGAAGCACGACAAAATACTCACCGTCCACGGCCGCGCCTACTCGTCGCTGTCGGGCGAATACCCCCCCAACCCGCTGGGAGCGCCCCACAATGTGCTCGCCATTCAGGAAATGATCGGCGTAGCGCGCAAGACGGGCGTGCGCCTGCAATACTCGCACCTCATGTTCGCCGGCACCACGACCCACACCACCTACACCCAATGTCTCGACGCCATTGACAAGGCCCGCGCCGACGGTATCGACGTGTGTACCGATTCGTACCCCTACCACTGCGGCAACTCCATTCTCGAAGTCGTCATCCCCCGATGGTTCCGCGAAGACTTGCCCGCGAACTATCATAATCCTGAGGCCCTCAAGCGTCTGGAGATGGAACTGACCATGTTCTCGGCGCTCGTGGGATTGGGTTTCGACGACATCCAGGTCACCCATGCCGGGCACCCCGACTTCAACCAGTACAACGGCATGTCGCTGACACAGATCGCCGACAAGCGCGGCTGCACGCCGTTCGAAGCGGCCATGACCCTGGCGGAGAACTGCGAAGGCGGCGGCCCGTGGATCTTGTTGCGCAAGTACAGCAACATGCAGATCATCGACGCATTGATGGAGCACCCCGCGTGTCTGTTCATGACCGACGCCGTGCCGGGCGAGCGCACCATGAACCCCGCCGCTTACGGTTCCTTCTCCCTCTTCCTCCAATACGCCCGCGACCGCAAGCGCATCTCGCTCGAACAGGCCGTGTACAAAATGACCGGCGCCACGGCGGATCGGTTCCGCATCAAAGACCGGGGCTACGTGAGGCCCGGCATGGCGGCCGACCTCACCGTTTTCGACTACGCCGCCATCAAAGACAACAACACCCTCAGCGAACCCACGCAGGCCCCCGACGGCATCACCGCCGTATTCATGAACGGACAACGCGTCCTGGAAAATGGCAACGTAGACACCAAGGCTGCGCCGGGGCAGGTGCTTGCGGTCTAGGGGTCCGGCCAGAACCCCCCATGGAGCACGCGACAGCATTTGCGTCGCATGGCGTTGTCGCCCCTCATTACGGCAATCCGGAATGCCCCGTCCTTTGAGCGGGGTCAGAGATGCCCGCTCCGCCGCCATTCACCAACTCCCTGCCGCCCACGGATCCAGGCGAGTGCCTCCGTGGGTTTGTGTTGAAAGCGACCGTTTCTGATAAACTTGAGGGCATGCGAACACGACGGCCGCCCTTGCCCCGCCGTCTCGGTATTCAATGACCCCACGGAGTCTCCACGATGCGAAAGAAACTCATCAAAACACTGGCCATTCTGTTGTGCCTTCTGTTCATCACGATCCTGACAGCGATCGCCATAGGGTACTGGTACACCCATCCCGGGCGTGGTCCGCAACTCAAAATCGACCCGAACGAAAAGGCCTATGTCGAGGAAGTCAGCGGAACGATGGTGCTCCATCTGAAGGGATCGCCCTACGAGATGGGCTACCAGCATGGAGTGCTCGCCGGAGACCAAGTGCGGGCCTCCTTCGCCCATTTAGATAAGCTGATCGAAGAGGCCAAAGACGAGGTGGGACTCTCCCGCTTCGCTGCGAACCTACTCCTGGACACGGTGTATGCCATGTGTTCGAAGTACATTCCAGAACGTTACAAGCGAGAGATGGAAGGCATTGCCGACGGGGCTGGCGTCCCGCTGCAACTCGTGCGGCGATGCAACGTTCTCTCAGTGGTGACGGAGCGCGGTTGCAGTTCCTTTGCCGTCTTTGGAAAAGCCACGGGGAACGGGAAGACCTATCACGGCCGCAACTTCGACTGGGTCATGGAAGGGGGTCTGCAAGACACGACGGCGCTCATCCTCTACGAACCGGACGGCGGAATCCCCTTCGCGTCGGTAGCGTATCTGGGAAACGTGGGCGTTGTGTCGGGCATGAACATGGAAGGGATCGCCATCGGCCAAATCGGCGCCGTGTCGTCTGACACGCGCCTGGACGGATTGCCGCTGATGCTGCTCTTGCGCAGCATCCTGGAAGACGCGCACGATCTGGACGAAGCGACGGGCATCATCCAGAACGCGCGGCGCACCGTGGGCTACAACTACGTGATCGCCGATGGTGACGCGGGAGAGGGTCGCGCCTACGAGACCAGCGCGAACCACTGCGTCGAATTCCGGGACAACGATCCCAAGGAAACGGTCGAGTACGCCATCCCCATCGAGGGCGCGGTCATGCGATCCGATGAAGCGATGGACCAGACGGTTCGCAGTTTCCAGCGCTGCGCCAACGGTTATCCAAACATGCCCTACGGCAGCAATTCCTACGATCACCGCTACAAAGGCATGGCGACGCGTATTCAGGAGAATTACGGCAAGATCGATGAGAACGTGGCCTTGGAAATCACGAAGGCCGTGGCCATGCGGGGCTCCAACCTGCACGGCGTGGTCTGCAACTGCACCGACCGCGAAATATGGATAGCCCACGCCAAGGGCACGCAGGACGCCTGGAAGCAGCCCTTCATTCACTTCGACCTGAAGGAACTGTTCCTGCCGCCCGAGCAACGCGCCAACAAATAGCAAGGGATCCGGAGGCTCAGGGTTGGCTCTTCTCATTCCCGCTGTTGGCCTGTGCGGGGCGAACAATGAGGGAACCGCTTCTGAAATAGGGGACGCTTCCCGTATTTTCCTGCCCTT
>JAACEL010000466.1 GCA_011682535.1 Nitrospiraceae bacterium
TGGTGGAGGGGAAGAAAATGGCGAAGTCGTTCGGCAATTTTTACACCCTGCGCGACTTGCTGGAAAAAGGACATGATGCGCTGGCGATCCGGTGGGTGTTGATCGCCACGCATTACCGTCAGCCCAGCAATTTCTCTTTCGCCGCGCTGGATGCGGCGGACCAATCGTTGCAGCGCATCCGCGATTTCCGTCTGCGGCTGGGCGAGGTGTCGGGCGATGGGGCGGACTTGCGTGCGGAAACGGAGGCGTGCGAGACGGCTTTCGGAGAGTCGCTTGACGATGACCTGAACATCTCGGGCGCGTTGGCGAAGGTGTTCGATTTCATCCGCGACACGAATAAACGGCTGGATGCCGGTGAAGTGGGCATCGAGGGGACTCAACGCGCGTTGGATCTGTTGAATCGCCTGGACGGAGTAACGGGGCTGTTTTCGCCGGGCACAGGCGAGGCGGCGCCTCAAGCGGTGCTGGATCTGGTGGAGGAGCGTCAGAAGGCACGGCGTGAAAAGGACTTCGCGCGTGCGGACAGCATTCGCGATTCGTTGCTGGAACAGGGCTGGGTGATTGAAGATACGCCGGATGGTGCTCGGGTGAAGCCCAAGAGCTAGCCCGGATATCTCACCGGCCTAGCGGCGCTTGCGAGCGGGATCCGGGGGAACTTCCGGCGGAACCTGGTGTTTAACATGTCGATGTTGAGGCAAGCGTGCCCATGAGCGGCGTGCATGATTGGGACTTGGTCGCACGTGCGCAAGCTGGTGACATGCGGGCATTTACGGGCTTGGTGCGTCAATACCAGACGCCCGTGATGCAGTTCTGTCTGCGCATGGTCGGCTCAGCGCAGGACGCTGAGGACATTGCCCAAGAGACTTTCGTGCGCGTGTTCCGCCATCTGCACCGCCTGAAGCCTCAGGCGAAGTTCACGACGTTGCTGTTCGGCATTGCGCGCAACCTCTCTCTGAACCACTTGCGCGACTCCAAACGCCGGGGGCGGGGCGTGACGGATTCGATGGAATCGCATCCTCAACTGGGTGGCCGGGCACAGAGTCCGGATCGCGCGGCGGAGTTGCATGAGATCGCGTCTTTGATCGAGCGCGGCATTGAACGTCTGTCGCCGGAGCATCGTGAGGTGCTTGTATTGCGCGAGTTGAACGGTATGGATTACGAGAGTATCGCGCGCATTGTGAAGTGCCGCAAGGGTACGGTGAAGAGCCGTCTGGCGCGCGCGCGCGAGCAGCTTCGGCAGCATTTGCTGGAATTGGGTGGAGGCCACCTATGAGCACAAAGATAGATTGGGAAGAGCTTTCGGCCTACCTGGATGGTGAGTCGGCGGACCCGCGGGGCGTGGCGCGTCGAATTGCAGAGTCGCCGGAGGCCGGCGAACGTTTTGCGGCGCTTGAGTCGGTTTCCAGCTTGGTTCGTTCCTTGCCGGAACCAAATGTTTCGCCCGCATTTGCGACTCGTGTGATGGCGGAGGTCGCGGAGTCCCGTGGTATGGCTCGGGGTTGGTTTGGGCGGCATGGGTTGGCCGTGAAGGCGGCGTGCGTTGTGCTTACGGTGGCGATAGGGGTGTTGGTGTGGCCGCCGCCCCGACTGGGCGAAGATGTGGCCGTGAACGAGGGGGGAGATGAAGCGTTGTGGGCGGCGCTTGAAATGCAGATTGCGGCGTCCGAGGAATCTGAGGAGTGGATTGCATCGCGGCTCTTGTTTGGCGAGGATGTGGCAGAAGACGGGGCGGCGGAGTACTATTCGGACCTGGCGGGTTTGGATTGGTTTGAGGAGTTGGCGGCCTATTGGGAGGAGGAGCAGGAATTGGGAGATTTGCTGGCGGGGTTGGATGAGTACGAAGCCGAGGCGTTCGTCGAGTTGCTCCTTGAATATGGGGCGGAGGATACGAAGATATGAGGACCATGCGAAGTGCGTGCATTGTCTCGTTGGCGTTGCTGATTGGGTTTGGCGTGATGGCTCAGGAGAACCCCGGAAGCGAGGGGAAGGCGGTGGGGGATGAACGGCGTGGCGGCATGGGTCCGGGGCCGGGGCCGGAGGCCGAGAAGCATGAGGTAGAGGAGTTGATGGAGGCGGTGATGACGGCGCGGCTGGCGAAGACCCTGGGGCTGAATGACGAGCAGACCGTGCTGATGGTGCGAAGGTTCTCGGAGTACAAGGAGCGCTTGAGCCATATGCGGAGGGAACGGGAAGAGATGCTGCGGGACGTGCGCAACGCCCTGCGGGAAGGTCAGGAAGGAGCGGCGATCGAGCCGCTGCTGGGCGCTCTGGTGGAAAAGGACATCGAGATTGCCAAATACCGGTTGGGGGCGTTTCAGACGGCGCGCAATGGGTTGACGGTGAAACAGCAGGCGCAGTTGTATGTCTTCCTGAGCGAATTCGACGCGGATATGCGGCATCTCATCCAGAAGGTTCGCTCGAAGCGCATGGAGCGGCCCGGTGGTTTTGGCGATCGGCCGGGGCGCGGCCCGGGCATGGGCGGAGCCTACCCTCCAATGCGTGGGGGTGGAGGCCGGGGCCGCGGAGGCATGGGAATGGCCGGCGAGCCGCCACAGTTCCGACGTCCTCCGGGGCGTCCGGGGCAGGCGCCGCGTGTGGAGGATGGCAAGACGGAGGAGGAGTAGCGCTCTGGCCTAGTCGGGCCGGTTGTCTTGGCCTGTTTGGGGTTGTGGCGCACTTGACACGTTGCCCGGGGCTTGCTAATCTGGCCGTGTTATCCAACTGGGCTGGAAACGTAGGGGATTCTATCATGAACATGCGAATGGCGTGCATAGTGGCCATGGCGGTGCTGTTTTCGACAGGAGTCGTGGGTGCGCAGGAAATGCCCAAGCAGATCACGTTTGGCGCGAAGCGCGATATGGACCCGATGGTGTCGCCTAACGGGAACCACCTGGCTTTTGCGAGCAACCGGACCGGCAAGTTCGACATTTTCATGTTGACCTTCGGCAAGTCTGGGGTATTCCAACTGACTCAAAGCAACAAAGATGACCGCTATCCCAGTTGGTCGCCCGACAGCCGCAAGATCGTCTTCTCGTCAAAGCGTACGGGGAGGGGGGATCTGTATGAGATGGCGTATGACGGAAGCGCCGGGTACTTGCAGTTGACGGATAGGCAGGATCTGGACGAATATCCGTCCTATACGTCGAACGGGCAGGGGTTGCTGTATGCGACGGCGCCAAAGAAGGCGCTGCGGGTTAGGCCGAAGATGAAGGTGGTGGTGGCTGATGAAAAGGGGCGGGCCAACAGTGTGCGTCCGTTGGCGGAGGGGGATGAGCCGCGGTTGGCGCCGAATGGACGCCGTATTGTGTTCGTGTCGCGGCGGACTAAGAATAATGACATCTGGCTGATGGAGCGGGACGGCGCCAGTCAGATGCAGTTGACGACGGATCAGAAGGATGACGAGACGCCTTGTTTTTCGCCGGATAGCCGCGAGATTGTCTTCGCATCGAATCGAACGGGCAATTTTGACATTTGGGTGATGGATGCGGATGGAAGCAACCAGCGACAGTTGACGTCGAATCCGGCGGATGAGAAACAGCCGTGTTGGAGTTCAGGGGGCTACATCTACTTCACGCGAAAGACAGGCGAGATGAGTTCAAACATCTTCCGAATCGAGGCGCCGTGAAGAAATCGCTCGAAACGGCCTAACCACGCCCATAGGACGTGGCTTCGCCACCGCGATTTGGCTCCTCACAAGAAACTGTGCAACACTTCGACCGCCCACTTGTCATCTCGACCGCAGGGAGAGATCTCCCCCCACCCCTCGCTAAGGGATTTAATCGAAATTAACTTGCCAAGTTCTTTTGGCTACCTGGCTCGCGGTTCCAATAGAATTGGGCCATATAGACCAACGTCCGAGGCAGATTTGGCAACTTAATTCTGGTCAAGATCCTAAGTCTTTCCACGGGGTCAGTATGTATACGAAGTGCCGGTATTTTCCGTGGCAAGAGATTTCTCCCTTCGCTCGAAATGACACGTTGTGCCC
>JAACEL010000108.1 GCA_011682535.1 Nitrospiraceae bacterium
CGCGCGGTTTCCGTATTTTGCCATGTTCGGCGCGCTGGGCTGGGCGTTCGGGGGCTCGATGTCTTACATGCAGGTCATCGCCTACACCCACTCGGGCCACTTGCCGTCGCAGGTGTATGGCTTCGCCGCCCTGTTCGTGATCGGCTTCCTGTGGGGTGGCATGGGGGGCGCGGGCGCGGGGTTTGCCGCCGCCGCCGATCAGGATCGCTTAACGAAGCTGTTCCGTCCGATCTGCTGGGTGTTTGGATTCTGGTTCCTTTCGGGCCTGTTTGTGGTTCCCACGTTGGAGCACTTCGAAGAGGCGGGCGCCTGGCGTCACGAGAGTCCGTTGTACTGGTTCGACGCGGACTGGATCCAGGCGTTGTCGGCGTTGATGGCGCTGTATCTGTACGATCTGTGGGACCGTCGCGGCGAGATCGGTCACCGGCTCAACGTGCTGGCTATCTGCGCGCTGGTGGCGGGGGTGCTGATCTTCGTGCCGGGCGTGTGGTGGCTGCGCGTGGCGGTGGTGGCGTTTGGCTTGGTGTTGTTCCTGCTTTGGGATGTTGAGCACGACATGTCCTACCGGTTCCCGGTGTTCGTCGCCGGGTTGGCCCTGGTTATTGTGTGCCTGCTGTTCTTGCCCGCCATGTGGCTGCGCGCACTGGCCATTGGCCTGGCGCTCGGTGTCTACTATTTCTGGGACATCGACGCGGAGAAGGGGCATCGTCTCGTGTTGTTCGCCGGGTGCGGCGCGCTGTACAGGGTTTGCTGACGCTCGCAGGGCTGGCGGGACCGTTGGCGTGGTTGTTCGTATACTATCAAGGCGACCCGAGTGTCTATCCGCCTGAACAGTTGATGATCAACTGGCCCCAGTTCTTCCTCATCGTGCCGCAGCACCTGGGGTGGGGGTTCGGTCTCATTGCGGGCGTGTCGTTCTACTTCTTCTTTTTCGGCGAGTTTCGGTCCGGCGCGTCGCTGCTGGTGCACATGGCGGTGGGTTGGCTGATCGCCTTCATCCTGCTGCCGACGCTGGGAGGGCTTTTCCTCCAGTCCGTGGGCGGGCTGCGTATGACGCCGCCGCGGGCGGATGACTGGGCCGGCATTCTGGGTCTGTTCTGCGGGACGATGGTGTATATGCGCCGCCACAAGCTGTGCCCGGTGATCCACGCCGCCCTCGTCAGCGGTTTCATCGGCGGATTGGGGTTCTCGGGCACGCAGATGATGAAGCTTGCGCTCACCCGTCCGGGCAACGCCGCCGTCGTCACCGACCCGGGCGTCGTCGAGTGGTGGGGACACTGGCAGAGCGCCAACTGGCATAGCGTGCTCGAGCAGACCTATGGGTTCATCAACGGAATCGGCGTAGCGGTCGCGCTGGGATTGCTCGCGACCCGCGTGCCGGCGCTCAAGGATTCGCCGATCCGCCGCAAACGTTGGACGGAGATCTTCGCCGTTTCCTTCGTGCTGCTGTTGGTGACCTACGTCAACCTGGTCAAGAACGTGAAACAGTGGGTGGACCGGGGGGTGCAGGCCGTCATGCAAGCGCCGCTGTTCGACCATGCCAACCTGCCGGGGTGGCTGTGGAGCGCGGCGCTGGTTGTGGCGTATCTGGCGGTGCTCCTGTGGATTATCCGGCGCGTTCCGCGGGTGGCGCGCGACGCAGGCGATCGCAAGTGGATTCGGGGCTACGTCGCCGCGGCGGCGGTGTTGCTGCCGGTGTTCTACACGTTCCGGACGTACGGCACGTGGTGTCCGTTCGCTGTCCTGTGGGATCTCGCCCAACGTCCGGACGTGACGTATCCATTGGCGTTTTCGGCCTGGTTCTGGTTCACGCTGATCTACGTGTTCGTGTCGGTGGCGGCGATCTGGCTGATGGTCCGCCACACGCGCCGGCCCATCGCGCTCATTCCCCCGGCCTGGCTGGGACGCGGCCAACTGCTGTATCTGATATTCCTATGGGTGATGGTGATCGGGAACTTCGAGCGCGCCCTGATGGGGTTTAGTCAGGGGCGTCTGATCACCGAGTGGGTGATCTTCGTCAACGCGGTGCTGGTGACGTTGATGGTTCTCGTATGGCCGCGCGATCGCGAAACCGTCGCGATACGCCCCCCGGCCAACTATCCCGCGCTGATTGGCCGCACCGTGCTGATCGGCATCATGGCGATGGCGTTGGGCGTGTTGGTGGAGATCAGCGTGACGCGTTCATTGTACGGCGATCAGTTCGCAGGGCACGCGGGACAGGAGACGCGCTTCGGTCCCAACGCCACGTGGCTTGAAAAGCCGCTTCTCAAGGGTGTGAAACACCGATAGCAGGAAACATGATGAGACGACTACGCTTTGTGACGGTAGCCCTCGCGGGCCTGTGTGTGGCGCTCGGGATGGTGAGCGCCGCCGCGGAATCGGTGAAGATCGAAAAGAACCTCGTGTATGTCGTACGCGAGGGCGCGGACGGGAAGAAGCTCCAACTGCGTTACGACATCGCCCGCCCGCTCTCGGGTGAAGGGCCGTTTCCGCTGATTGTTTGCGTCCATGCCGGAGGCTGGCAATTGGGCGACAAGAAATCCTACCGCGCGATCATGGCCGAGTTGGCGTCGGACGGGTACGTGGCGGTTACGGTCAACTACCGTACCGCGCCGAAATTCAAGTGGCCCGCCCAACTCGAAGACGTGCGTACCGCAATTCGTTTCTTCCGTGCCAAGGCGGACGAGTTCAACATCGACCCGGCCCGCGTCGGGCTGGTGGGCGACGATTGCGGGGGGCATCTGTCGATGATGGCGGGTCTCGTGGCCGCGGAAGAAGAAAAGGACACACCGATCGAGCAGTCGTCGCGCGTGCAGGCGGTCGTCAATTTCTTTGGGGCGCCCGACCTGCGCGAGGCGCGGGTGGAGAGCGATTGGGTCGCCGCGCAGATCTTCATCGCGTTCCAGACGAATTTCGACGGCATCATGGCCGACCTGCTGGGGACGAAAGATCGAAATGCCCCCATCTACGTCGAGGCGTCGCCGTTCTCGCACGTCAGCGCCGGTGCGCCGCCGATATTGAGCGTGATCGGCACTGCCGACCCGATCCTCAAGCTTGGGCCCTTCAAGACCTTTCACCAGTCGCTTCGGGACGCCGGGGTGGCCGAAGAACTGCTGATTGTCGAAGGCGCGAAGCACAGCAACAAGAGTATTGACAAGTACGGGGGGGCAATCGCCAAAATGCACGCGTTTTTCGACAAGCACGTGAAGGGATCCGCTTCGGGGCAATAGCCAGCCACACCACGGCCACAGTCTGCGTCAGCCGCGGGAGCGGCCAACGGTACCGCTATCCAAGGGAATCATCATGAACAAGAAGAATGATCGGAAACTCGCCCGTCAGGCGTTTGATCCACTGCCGTTGGGCGCCATCGAGCCCGCGGGATGGCTTCGGAACCAGTTGAGAATCCAGGCCGGGGGCCTGTCGGGCCATCTCGACGAGTTCTGGTCCGATATCAAGGACAGCGGCTGGATCGGGGGCGGCGCCGAGGGTTGGGAACGCGGCCCTTACTGGTTGGACGGCGTGATTCCACTGGCCGTCCTGCTCGACGACGCGGCGCTTCGCGAGAAGGTGGTGCGATGGATGGACTACATCCTCACGCACCAGAGCGAGGACGGTTGGCTAGGCCCGGTCAAGAGCCAGGAGGCACAGGCTAACGACCCGTGGCCCTGTTTCGTCGCGCTCAAAGCCATGATGCAGTATGACGAAGCCTTCGCCGATGAACGCATCGTGCCCGCCATGCTCAAATTTCTCAGACGCCTCGACCCGTTGCTCGACGAGAAGCCGCTGTCCGACTGGGCCATGTTCCGCTGGATGGATCTGCTGATTCCCATTTACTGGGTATACGAGCGCACCGGCGAGGATTGGCTCCTCAATCTGGCGTCCAAGGCCAAACTGCAGGGCTACGATTGGCAGGCCCACTTCGCCGATTTCCGGCATAAGAAACGCGTGCGCGGCGAGGACGCACGGTTCGAGACGCATGTCGTGAACAACGCGATGTCGTTGAAGGGCGGCGCGGTCTGGTCGCGCCAGTCGAACGACGTCACGGATCGAGACGACGTGTACCTCGCGATCGAGATACTCGACACGTATCACGGCCAGGTGACTGGCGTGTTTTCCGGCGATGAGCACTACGCGGGCAAGAGTCCTTCGCAGGGCACCGAACTGTGCGCGGTCGCGGAGTACATGTACTCGCTCGAAATGCTGGTGGCTATTGTGGGCGACGCGGCGCTGGCGGATCGCCTCGAACAGATCGCCTTCAACGCGCTCCCCGCCACGTTCAAACCGGATATGTGGGCGCACCAATATGACCAGCAGGCCAATCAGGCCGTTTGCCGCATCGACGACGACCGCCCCTTCGCCACCAACGGCGGCGACGCCAATATCTTTGGGTTGGAGCCCAACTTCGGGTGCTGCACGGCCAACATGCACCAGGCCTGGCCGAAGTTCACCTCGAATCTGTGGATGCGTTCCCCGGACGGCGGCCTCGTGGCGGTCGCCTATGCGCCTTGCACGGTGTCGGCCGGACTGGACAGTGGCGCGGCACGCGTCACCGTGGATACCGAGTATCCCTTCCGCGACACCATCACGTTGACGGTCGAGGGCGGCGGTACGTTCCCGCTACGGCTGCGAATCCCGGCTTGGGCCGCAGGTGCGGAGATTTCCGTGGGCGGCGGGGCCCCGGCGGGCGTGGACGCGGGTGGATTCCACTGTATCGAACGCGATTGGTCGGGCAGCACGACGATTGAGCTGCGTCTGCCGATGCGCACCCGGGTCGAGCGGCGTTACCACGACAGCGTGGCGCTGCTGCGCGGTCCGCTGGTGTATTCACTGAAGATCGGCGAGTTCTGGAAGCAGGTGAAGGGCGAGACCCCGCACGCGGACTGGGAAGTCTACCCGACTACGCAGTGGAACTATGGTCTCGCCTTGGATGAAGCCGATCCCGACGCGTCCGTGTCGTACGAGACGCGGCCGATAGGCGATTGCCCGTTCTCGCCGGATGGTGCGCCGGTGCAAGCGGTGGTCAAGGGCAGGTTGGTCCCGGAGTGGGTCATGCAACACAATGCCGCCGGCGACCTGCCCCAGAGTCCGGTGGCATCCGATCAGCCCGAGGTCGATCTGACGTTGATTCCCTACGGTTGCACCAACCTGCGGGTCACCGAGTTTCCACGGATCGGGTAGGAGCGCCTAGCGAAGTTCCGCCTTGCACGCGTAGCCTTGGGCCGCCTGTTGGACGAACTCGTCCGTCAACTCCGCAAGGTAGACTTGGCCGATGCCGGTCGCGTCGGAGTTGAAAAGCACGTATCGGAGCTGGGGCGAAATCGAGGGGTGGGGGTGCGTCCATTGCGGGTGCGAGCAGGAGGACTGGGGGTCGCAGACGAAGGCGACGGTGCGTGTAGGCACATGCACCAGGTAGATCCCCTCGCGCGGCCAGTTGGTATCGGCCACGATCCACTGCGCGTCGGGCGTGGCGGACGAGTGCCAGTAGTACCGGCCCTCGGTGATGACCTTTGGCGCTTCGTCGCCCTCGGTGTATGTGACGAGTGCGTGGCCGGGGGGCAGGAGACACCCTTGCATGGCGCCGGCGCCGCCGAACCACGTGTGGTGGGCGAAGCGGGTGAAGGGGTAGGGGCGCAGGTTCGAGCCATCGGCGTTGACGAGATAGGGCACCGGACCGTTCTCCAGCCATTCGCCGAAGTACACCACGGTGCCGGCCGGGTTGGCATGCACGTGGTGCTGGCGTCGTCCTTCGAACAGGACGTCGACTTGCCCCGAGGCGATGTCGGCCCTGAAGACGGCCGCCTGGTTCTCACCCATCCGGCATGTGCCGAAGTAAGTCTTACCCGCGGCGTCGATGGAGGCCAGCGAGCCGGTCATATCGGAGCCCAAGCCAGGCGTCTCCGCAACGATCTCCTCCTCCAGCGAATGGATGTTCACCTTACGCAGCTCGGGTCCGGACTGATAGACGACGCAGCCGCTGACCGGGGCGACGACGATGCCGCCGATCGCGTTGTCCTCCGTCATCTGCACCAATTCGGCGCCGTCGGTCTTGATGCGCATAAGATCCCACGGGTCGTCGCGTCCGGCTCCACGCTGCGAGCGGACGATGACGTGCTGCTCGTCCGTCGTGAACGAGCACATCTCGAAGTACATGTTCGTCGAGATAGACGGGTGGTGGGTGAGCTGGATGATGCGGAGTCCCGACCGCGGATCGCGCCGGATAACGCGCTCGGGATCATAGATCGTGCCTCTGGCCATGGGATCGTTCTCCTCGGTTTCCTGAGCGCAGTCTACTCGACCTCGCCTGCGATCCGGAAATCGATGCGCAGGCGGTCTTGCCCCTAGCGCACCGTGACCAGGCCGCGTATGGCTTCCAGGCGTTTGGGGCCGATACCGGGGACGTTGTCGAGTTCCTCGATGGACGTGAAAGGTGTTTGGGCACGGTAGGCGGCGATGTCACCGGCCAGTTTCGGTCCGATGCCCGGCAGGTTCTCCAGTTCAGACGTGGGAGCCGTATTGATGTCGATCAGGCCGCCGGGGGACGAGCCGGATGGTGGCGGGGACGCTATTGTGGCGGGGGCGGACGGGCCGCGGGCCGCGCCTGAAACCCAGCCCGATATGGTGTACTGCGGTGGGTTGACTTCGGCGGCGCGGCGGGCGCCTCGGGCGACCAGCGTGCCGTCGTCGCGGATCGACTTGGCTGTGTGCGGGATCGTGAGCGTCGTGCCGTCGATCAACGGCGCGGCCAGATTGATGTCGCGCGTGTCGGCCTCCTCATTGAGGCCGCGCGCCTTGTCGACGATATCCTGGACTCGTGCGCCCAGTTCCAACTCATACGTGCCCGGCGAGCGGACCGCCCCGGCGACCGACACGGCAATGGCTTTCGGCTTTTCCTCGAAGAGGGCCGCCACGTCCTGCACGGGCGGAGGCGTCAAGCCGCGGGCAGGGGGGGCGGGTGAGACCAGCGCCCCTTCGGCCTCCGTCGAGACCGCTTGCTCGATCTGGATGGGTGGTGTTTTCTGTGGAGTCTGTTTGCCGTGCACGTACAGCGCCGCCGCGCCCACCAGCACAGCCGCCGCCACCCCCACCAGCAGCAATTGCTCCCGACGTGTCATCAACCGGCTCAACATCAAGGGATATCCCCAGTCGCTTACCGAGATCGCAGCCCAAGTAAGCTCCCTTATAGCACAACCCCGGCGCGGGGTGAACAAATCGCTCGAAACGGCCTAACCACGCCCGCAGGACGTGGGATCGCCGGTTGGTTCTGTCTTGTCCACCGCAGCCGGGAGATCGGAGTCTTGGACTGCTACAATGCCGGAGTTCGGCGCGGGCCGAACCGAGTGGGAGGCCGCGATGTCAGCGGGGATGAGCCGTAGGTCGTTTATGGTACTGTCGGGAACGGGTATGGCGGCCTTCCCGGCCTTCCTGCGCGAAGCGCTGACGGGATGGATCAACTACGTGCCGCCGCCGACATGTTGCACAACAACGCTGTGACCGTCTACGGCGTCGGCACACCACACGCTGCGTGACCGCGCGAGCGGACATTAGGGTTCGCACGACAACGTTTGGAGGAACTGCCATGAAATCCTTCGTCATACTTGCGATGTTGATGGCCTCTGCCGCACTGGCCCAACCGGGCAACGGCGCGCCGCGAACCCCATCGGAAATCGCCGAGCCCGGTTTGAGCTACGGTACCGTAGACAATCTTCCCTTGCCCAAGACGATTCTGTTTTCCGTGAGTCCCGACGATATCGCCGCGGACGCGGAGGAGTGGGCGCGCCGGGGGGTCCAGGCCTTCTTCATGGACTATGTTGCCCGGGAGTGGTCGAGCGACATCTGGGCCAAGGACGGCAAGCCCTGGACCATCGGGGAATCGGACGAGACCTTCCAGAAAGCAAAAGAAGCCAATGCCGTTTGCCGCCGGATCGGTTCGGAGACCTTCCTGAAAATCGCATTCGACCACTGTTTCGAGTGGTTCAACGACACGGCTTGGCAGCAGGCCTATCACAACTTTAAACAGTTTGCGATCTTCGCGCGGGATAGCGGCTGCACCGGGATCGCGCTGGATATCGAGTATGTCGGCGAGCAATACGACTTCGATTGGGAAGGCTACAGTTACGACGGATATACCCGCGCGGACCTCGTCGAGAAGATCCGAACGCGCATGACGCGCGTGATTCAGATTCTCTACGACGAGTTTCCCGACATGGTGTTTCTGACCTTCCCGGAACAGGGGCTGAGCCTGGGTGGCGTGATCCATGCCGCGTGGATCGAGGAGGCGGCGCTGCGCGGCGCGCCGGGGGGCGTCCACTACTGCACCGAGCACACCTACCGCAACCCCAACATCCGGTACATGTTCGGTCACGCGTGGGCGTGCAACGCCGTGTTCGACCGCTTGCTGAGCGACCGCGCGAAGCGTTACTGGCAGGAGGAGTGTTCGATCGCCGAGGGCATCTGGCCGTTCGGGTTCAACTATCAGTCCGTGTATGAGCCCGGCATGCCGCTGGAAGAGTTCCGCCAGGGCTATGCGGCTTCACTGATGGCGTCGGCGCGCTACAACTGGATCTACAGCCACAACTGCCGCGAGCAGTTGATCGGGCGCGGTCTCGATCAGTACAAAGGCGAGGCCGACTTGCAGGCGTATCTGGATGTGATCGCAAAGCGGGAAGTCGTGACTGACGCCAAGTACGTGGCGCTCGCACGCGAACTGCGCGGCATGCGCCTGCGCGACTACTCCGAAGACCTGGGGCTCCTGCCGGTCATCAGTTTCGCAGGGCCGGCGGATTCGCCGACGGTGCGCCTGAATCCCGCGAGCGCCTCGGATCCTAAAAAGGTCGCGGCGAGATGGCCGGTGGCCTTGGCGTACTTCCGGGGGGACACGGTCAATCTGCGCGAACACTTCAACACGCAGACGGATTGGATGGTCATCGGACCGTTTGCCAACACACAGGGCTTCGAGGGCCACCATGCGGTATACCCCCCGGAGACGGAACTGAACTTCGCGGCGGTGTACGATGGGTTGAACGGGAAGGTCCGCTGGCGGGAACTGCGCGGGGGCGAGGATCGTTTGTCGGTCGACTTCACGCAGGTGTACGAGCCGACGGAGCACGTATGCGCTTACGCGGCCTGCTTCGTGACTTCGCCGACTGAACGCGATGTGCTTGTCAAGCTGGGGACGAACGACTCGGGCAAGCTGTGGATCGGTGGGAAGCTCGTGTTCGAGCACGCGCAGGAGGGCACGGCGTATCTCGATCGTGACATCGTTTCCGTGCGGTTGCCCGCGGGGACTACCCCCATCCTGCTCAAGATCTGCAACGGCGAGAACAACTGGGGCTTCGTGTTTCGGATCACAGACCCGGCAGGCGGCGCAATCGACGATCTCAGGCTTTCGTTGAACGAACCCAAGTAATGAAGAAACCTCGCCCCGCACGAGATCTCGTGTCTCGCAATACTGGCGGAGCCCCGAATTCCGATTATTCCCATAAGACACCGCATGCCGCGGAGACTACGCGGAGAGAGCCCAGTCGATTCGGCTGTATCGAAGACGCCCGTGCGTTCCGTATGGACTTCTTCGAGTGTTACAATACCGAACACCTCTATTCAGCGCCGCCGATCCCGGTGGATGCATCGATGTTGGGTAACCGTTTTCCCTCTTCAATGCCTCGAACTCGCATGGTGGGATGGGCTCACGGCGTAAGTCGTTGCGCTTTCCGGGGTCAGGGCCTTGGAGCGCTTCATGGGTACGCGAAAAGCGTTGACATATCCGCCCTGCTCATGCGAGACTAAGTGCAGAGATGCTTGTGCTGGCGCGCTTAGATTCGGCGGCGCACAGCTCTCAGGGTTTGGTTGTGCATCTGGGCGAAGGGCCGGTTTGCGCCCGGGTGTGCGAATCGGAGCATGGCGCATCGTTCGATTGCCGCGTCACCGGTGTCTCCGAAGCTTGGTTAAACGGCATCATGGTGTATCAACATGTAAGGAGGAATGAACTAATGCAAAAACGAGGTTTTACCTTAATCGAGTTGCTGGTCGTGATTGCCATCATTGGCATTTTGGCAGCGATTCTGCTGCCGGCGCTGGCCCGCGCACGCGAAGCCGCCAGGCGGGCAAGCTGTCAGAACAACCTCAAACAGTGGGGCATCATCTATAAGATGTACGCCAACGAGTCGAAAGGAGAGAAGTATCCCAAGATCCAGCAAGAGGATCAGCCTGGAGTAGACTGTACCGTAGGCGGGCCGAACGCTGGCTTCCCGCCCGGCGGCAGCGCCAGCGGCGCGTATGCGGCAGACGTCAGTTCCGTTTACCCTGAGTACTGCACCGACGCGAACATCTACCTCTGTCCGTCCGAGCCCGATCCGCCGGTACTGCATAATCCCGACACCGGCGAAACCATGATCCACGTGCCCTGCGACGACTACGACTTCGGTATCTCCCAGGCCGACGAGAGCTACTTCTATCTCGGCTGGGTTATGGACCAGTTAGACAATGGCGACCTCCCTGTGTCGATGATTGACACTGGCTACTTCGACCAGACCGCCATGGTCCCCGGTCAGGTTCTCGCCGTTCTCGGCGGTATGGACAGCGCCAGTGATATCAACAGCTTCATTGACGAGGATATCAACACCGACACTGTGCTGAGCGGCATGTTCTCCGGTAACGGATACGGCAACGGAGGCGGTTCGACCATTTATCGTCTTCGCGAAGGTATCGAACGCTTCATGATTACCGACATCAACAATCCTGCGGCGAGTGCCATGGCCCAGAGTGAGATACCGATCATGGCTGACGTTGCGGGCACCAAGCCTGAGTTGTTCAACCACATTCCCGGTGGTAGCAACCAGCTCTTCCTCGACGGTCACGTCGAGTTTCAGCGCTACCCGGGCAAAGGTTTCATCTCGGAGCCCTTTGCCCATGCCGTTGGAGCTGCCGGCTAAGGCGGCCGCCCATTGGGATCTGGAACCCCGCGCGGCCTCCGGCCAAGCCGCGCGGGGTTCTTTTTTCCGCGGACCGGCGTGCTCCCGTCGTCCCCCGGGTTTCATGTGAAAAAGTGTTTCGTTGACAGATTCCTGCGTTTCTGCCAAACTTGCCGCCACCGACAAAAGTTAGCGTTATTAGCCCGAAGGGCTCTTTGGAGTGCGCAAGCTTGCTTGCGCTTTCCATGAGGAAGCTCGCTTCTGTCGTTCTAAAGTCTTGCGTAACAATGCGTTATAAGCGTTGGCGCCGGGGAGCAAGCTCCCCTCGGATAAAGCGGCAGCAAGCTGCCGCACTCCACATTCAGCAAGCCACCCGACTTTTGTCGGTGGCGTCAAACTTAAGTAGGCAGTTCGGGTCATGCGTGCGGCGCGCTATCCGGACTGGCAAGGCGCGCAAAGCCGGGCGTTCAAGGGCGGACCAGCCAGCGCGCTTTCATCGTTTTTCGTGTAGTATGTAGTTATAGGGAGTCATAAACCAGAAGGAGTACAGCAATGCGTACAAAAGGCTTTACCTTAATCGAGTTGCTGGTCGTAATCGCAATCATTGGTATTCTGGCCGCGATTCTGTTACCCGCGCTTGCCCGGGCTCGCGAGTCCGCGCGGCGCGCCAGTTGCCAGAACAACCTCAAGCAATGGGGGCTCGTGTTCAAGATGTACGCCAACGAGTCCAAGGGCGAGAAGTTCCCGCGGATAATGGCCCATATCGGGGAACAGATCGATTGCGATACGCTCGCGCCGGTAGGAGTAGGCGCCGGCCTGGCCGCGGGCCCGTATGTCCCCTCCATCTTCCCCGAGTATCTGACGGACCCCAACATCGCCATCTGTCCCTCCGACGCGGAGGCATCGTTGGAAGACCTAATCAGCCCGGTGACAGGGGATTCGGAGTTCTACCTGAACTGTGATGACGCGGAACGCGGCATGTGGCGCATTGACACCAGCTACACGTACATTGGCTGGGTTCTGGATCAATGCGACGATTATCCCGCTGGCGACCCTCGCCTCATGGATCTTGCGCCCGCTGGCGCCCCAGGCAAGCTTGGGCCCAGCCAGTTCGTCTGGCTCCTGTTAACCCTCACTGCTACGGCAGAAGCAGACGTACCTGCGCTGACGGACACAGACGTGGATATCCCGGAGCCCTTTGGGAACGCCGGGACAAGCACGGTCTACCGGTTGCGTGAGGGCATCGAGCGCTTCATGATCACCGATATCAACAATCCTGCCGCAAGCGCCAAAGCCCAGAGCGAAGTCTATATCATGTGGGACATGGTTGCCAGCGCCAGCCAGGGTTTCAACCACGTGCCGGGCGGATCGAACGTGCTCTACATGGACGGTCACGTCAGCTTCTTGCGCTACCCGAACGAAGGCCCCGTCAGCACGTCGATCGCGGAGACCACCGCAGCCATCGGCTTCTCCTGATTCCATTGCGCACACAGAGAACTTCAGACCTCCCGGCCCCCTCGGACCGGGAGGTTTTTTTCTTCGTGGTGGTGTGTTCCCTTCTGCTACCACGAAGAGAAGGAAAGAAGCGGCCTATTCAAATGCAATAGCGTAATGTGCCGCGCGGCCCCGTCTCAACCGTTATCTCGGCCAATTGTTTGTCATCTCGAGCGCAGCGAGAGATCTCGAACCACCCCTCGCTTGAATTTTTCACTCAGGATTGACGTCTGCGACAGAGATTTCTCCCTGCGGTCGAGATGACAAGTTGTGCGCAAGTTTCAAGCCTTTTGGCGGGGTAACTCAAACTTTTTTCTTGAGGGGGGGCCGGGAATTTCCCTTGGAGCTATTTGCGAAAGGGGGTTGGAGCAACGCGCGCCATGGACCGGAGTGATTCACCTTCGGCTTCTCTTCGCGTCATGGCGAGGGAGCCCCGGCGACCGCGGCAATCTCGTCTAGCCCATTTTCCGCAGTTACGCCAAGAGAGAGTCGATTTTTGTAGGAAACGCGGACATTTTCGGCGATTTTCGCCACTACATTTCAGATCGA
>JAACEL010000467.1 GCA_011682535.1 Nitrospiraceae bacterium
AGTTTAAGAAATCCTGGATACGCACCTGCTTGTTGCGGCGTCGGCCGACTGCGTCACACAACCTCGACGTAGCACCGCTACGCCTGCAGTTGTGTTCTTTGCCGATCTTGTCCTCACTGGCGCATCTGCGTATCCAGGATTTCTTAAACTGCTCTAGGACTCGTGCAAGAACAACTCCACCGCTTTCGCCTTTCATCTTCGCGCCACTTTCGAGCGCTTCTCAATCGCAAGAACCTCAAGACATGAGAGTGCGCATAGACTCGACATCACAAGCGAGCTACTCCAAGAGCCCCTGCGCTCCGTGAAGAGAAGTGCTCTCTGTGCATTGGCGTTTGTTGGCTAACGGACGGCCTCGGGCAGGCTGAAGTGAATGGCCTCTTCGACGATGGCGTGTTCTTCGATGGTACACGGACGCAGGGTCTGCAGGTGGGCGACGACGCCTTGCACGAGCGATTCGGGAACGGATGCACCGGAGGTGACAAGCACGCTGTCTACTTTGTCAAACCAGGTATCTTCGATTGCTTCGGCGCAGGGGATGAGATGGCTGGCCTTGGCGTCGCGCTGGCAGATTTCGGCGAGGCGTTTGGAGTTGGCGCTGGCCTGATCGCCGACGACAAGCACGAGGTCGGCCTGTGGCGCCAAGTCGTTGACCGCGCGCTGACGGTTTTGCGTGGCGTAGCAGATGTCTTCGGAGGGCGGACTCTCGATAGACGGGAATCGGGACTTGAGCATGTCTGACAGGCGGGCGCATTCCTGCACGCACAAGGTCGTCTGCGTGAGGTAGGCGATCTTCTCCGGCTGGTTGATCCGCAGGTTGGCCAGTTCGTCTTCGGACAAGATAACGTGGATATGTCCAGTCGCCCAGCCGATCGTCCCGATCACTTCGTCGTGGCCCTTCTCTCCGATGAGGATGATGGTGTATCCCTCTTCGGCCAGGCGCTTGGCTTCGCGGTGTACTTTATCCACGAGCGGACAAGTCGCGTCGATCACGTGCAGCCCGCGTTCATGCGCCTGATCCCACACCCCGGGGGCGACGCCGTGCGCACTGAACAGGACAGGCGCGTCGTGGGGCACGTCGTCGAGCGACTTCACGAAGACGGCGCCCTGTTCGCGCAGGCCATCGACGACGGCCGCGTTATGGACGATGTCGCGGAGGACGTAAACGGGCTTGCCGTACAATTCAAGGGTGCGTTCGACGCACCGAATCGCCCGCTCGACCCCGGCACAGAACCCGCGAGGTTTCGCGAGGATGACTCTTAGAGGCGTAGTCTTCATCCGGGGATTCTACCACATGATGCCGCGCGTCCGCGCGTCAGAACCGCAGCGCGCGGATCGCGTCGAGGTAATACCGATAGTCGTCCAGCGGCGTGCCTGGTGTGATGAGATGGTCGGGCATCGGGACGAATCCGCCCTCTTTCATTAGCGGAACACGGCGTGCGATCTCGGCATCGATCGCGTCGCGTCCCTTTTCCAGCTCGAGCTTGTCGATCCCGCCGACGATCCGCAGTTCCTTGCCGTACTTGCGGCGCAAGTCGTGCGGGTCGGCCTTCCAAGTGCCGATCTCGACCGGGAACTGCACGTTCACCCCGGCCTCCAGCCAATCGCCCAAGAGGGGTTCGATAAACCCGTCGGTGTCGATCCCGTAGAAGTGGACGCCGTAGTCATCGAGCTTGTTACGGATCTTCGTGTACCCCGCCGCCACACATTGCTGGAATATTGGCGGACTCACCAGTGGGCCCGTCTTGCCGCAGATGTCTTCCCAGCCGAACCCGATGTCGGGTGGACTTTTCATCTTAGGGATCACCTGGTCGAGTTGCCAGCAGACGAGGTCGGAGATCGTATCCACCATTTCGGCCAGGCAGTCGGGGTGTTCGCAGCCCAGATACGACAGATTCACCACGCCCATCCAGTTGCGAATCCAGCCCATCAGCGAGCCCGTGCCAATCGAGATCGGCAGGCCCGAGTTCTCCGCCTTCTCCAAATCCTCAGCCAAACTGGGCGAGATGCGATTCGTGTCGGGTTGAAGGCGTTTCTTGTACTCCGGCCAGTCGTCCGGGCCTTTCAGCGTGAAGTCGATGTAGTGGGGAATGCAGCTCTTGTGTTTCCAGTCCTGCTGGACCACGCCGTAACCGTCGCGGAAGATCCGGTACTCGTCCGTGTCCTCGAGCGTCTCTTCGTTGAACAGCGGATACAGGTCGACATGCACCCCGACCCCTGCCATCTGCGGCACGGCGTTGAAGAACTCATGTTCGCTCACTTCCGGCGGCAACCCTTCGGACAGCCAACGTTCCCGCGTCTCCGGCCAGCCGCACCAATGCACCACCGGCATTCGGTCGAACTCGCCATAGTTCATGATCTCGCGCCACAGTTCTCGGGTATTCATCGAAACGTTTCTCCCTGTTCGCCGACATGGCCTATTCGAGCGAGAACGATTATAGGGCAACGGGGCCGAGTGAACAATGGGGATCCACAGATTACACAGGTTTTCACGGATTCCGTGGCGGCCCAGCGCTGCATGTTGACGTGTCGATGACGACCGCCATTCCTGCTTTCGAGTCTGCCCCTTGCGCTTGGCTGTCGGGCCTCATAGAATGCGGATGGTCACGAAACGGCATCCGGGAGGAAGTCATGTCGAAGGCAGGCACGGCAAGGGCGGCGGTGTTCAGTGCGCCGAATCGGGCGCTGGATCTCGAGACGTTTCCGTTGCCTGCGTTAGGCGCGGGCGAGGTTCTGGTGCGGGTGACGGCGTGTACGTTGTGTGGGAGCGATCTGCACACGTTTCAGGGACGCCGCTCGACGCCGACGCCCACGATCCTGGGACATGAGATCCTGGGCGAGGTGGCGGAGTTGGGGCCGAGCGCCGCGCCCACGGATCTCGCCGGGGATCCCTTGGCCGTTGGTGAGCGGGTTACGTGGACGATTGGGGCGAGCTGTGGGACGTGCTTCTTCTGCGAACACGCGCTTCCCCAGAAGTGCGAGCGTCTGTCCAAGTACGGCCACGAAGCCATCCGCCGGGAGTATGTGTTCAGCGGCGGTTTGGCGGAGTACTGTCACTTGTTGCGAGGTACCGGGGTCGTATGCGTGCCGGATCGCGTGCCCGATACGGTGGCGTGTCCGGCGAACTGCGCGACGGCGACGGTGGCCGCGGCGCTTCGGACGGGAGGCGATTGCGGTGGCGAGGCTGTGCTCGTGCAAGGTGTGGGGATGTTGGGGTTGAGCGCGTGCGCGATGGCGCGCGTGCAGGGCGCGCGTGAGGTGATCGCGGTGGACGTCGACGCAGCACGCCTCAAACTTGCGGCTCGGTTTGGCGCCACGCGCCAAGTGTTGCTCGGTGACGACGAAGCCGCGTTGCCCAACGCCGTTGAAGACGCGACCTCCGGCCGCGGCGTCGATCTCGCGCTCGAATTGTCGGGTGCGGCGTCGGCCATGGCGGCCGGAGGCGACCTGCTCCGTATCGGTGGACGCTACGTGCTCGTTGGAGCCGTGTTCCCGGGTCCGCCATTCCTGGTTTCGCCCGAACGCGTTATCCGCCGTCTGCTCAGTATCCACGGTCTGCACAACTACACCCCGGACGATCTCGTCACCGCCGTCCAATTCCTCGCCCACCATCACGATGACTTCCCCTTCGCCGAACTCGTGCAATCGTCCTTTCCGCTGTCGGACGTCAATGCCGCCTTCGACCACGCCATCGCCAGCCGCGAGCTACGGGTATTGGTGAGGCCGTAGAGGGCCGCCTTCCAAATCATCGGAGAACCTGGCTGTGGCGCGCGCGGCAAGCTCAGCCTCGCTCTTCGATCATAACGCCGACAAAACGTATAGCCCCGCAAGGGGTGATAGCGCCTTCGCTTCTAGCCTGAGATAGCGTAGCCCCTTGTTTGCTGTCACCCCTTGCGGGGCTATGCCCTGGGGTCAACGGGTTCCGTGGGCTCGCTTCGCTCACCCACGGCTATGCGCTGCCGCCACTTCGTGGCTAACTGAAAAA